>QWHO01000449.1 GCA_021404945.1 bacterium CPR1 | reverse complement strand
ACCTGCCCGAGGAGTTCCTTGAGCGCTACCCGGTGCCAACAGTCGGAGGAAGGGTCGCCCAGGAACTCTGGGTGCTGGCCGAGCTCAACGCCCAGATCGTGGGACCCATCCGCCTCCTGCACGTCTATTACGGTCAGGAATACCGCGGGCCCCGCGGTCTGGGCGGCTTCCCTTAGGCTCTGGCTCGCGTTCGCTCGGCCAGCTCTCGGGCCAGGGGCACATTGGCTCGGATCAGGTCACAGCCACCCTGCCAGAAGCTGGCCTGGCCGATGTCAATCTCGAGCTTTTCGAGCATGTGGGTGGGGGGCAGGCTGCCGCCGCTGGCGAGAAGCTCGAAGTACTTGTCCACGAAACTTGCTCCCTCGCGCTTGTAGCGGGCGTAGAGCGAGAGCACCAAAAGCTCGCCGAAGGCGTAGGCGTAGACGTAGAACGGCGTGCTGACGATGTGGGGAATGTAGAGCCAGGTCCAGCGATGATCCTCGCCCAGGGTAAGGGCTGACCCGAACATCTCCTGCATGGACTCTTGCCAGAGGCCATTGATGCTCTCCACGGTCAGCTGGCCCTGCTCGCGCCGGCGCTGGTGGAGCCGTTGCTCAAAGCGATACATGGAGACCTGACGGAAGACCGTGGCGAAGGTATCCTCGAGCTTCTCGCACAGCATGGCCAGGCGGGCCTCGTCCGACTTGAGGTCGCGCTGCAGACGCTCGAACACCAGCAGCTCGCCGAAGGTGCTGGCGGTCTCGGCCATCGGTAGAACCGGGTGGTAGTTGAGGAGGTTCTGCTTGCTGGCCAGGCGATCATGCACCCCGTGGCCCAGCTCGTGGGCCAGGGTCATCACGTCGCGGGGCTTGCCGGTGTAGTTGAGCAGCACGTAGGGATGGTGATCGGGGGTGACTCCGGCGCAGAAAGCCCCACCACGCTTTCCATCCTTGACGACAGCGTCGATCCAGCGCTTGGAGAAGAAGCTCTCGGCCAGCTCGGCCAGCCGGGGGGAGAAAGTTCCGAAGGCCTCCAGCACGATCTCCCGGGCCTTCTGGAAATCGAGCTCGTCCCGGTCCTTGGAGATAGGGGCGTAGCGGTCGAAGTGCTTGAGGTCGCTCAGACCCAGAAGCTCGCCCTTGAGCCGATAGTAGTCAGCCACCAGCTCGAAGTTCTGCACGCAGACGCCCACCATCGTGTCCACCATCTCCTGGGAGAGCTCATTGTCCAGGTGCCGGTCGGCCTCGGGGCTCTCGAACCGACGCAGCTTGTCGATGACCTGCTTTTCGTGCAGCAGGGTGTTGTGGGTGAAATTCAGCACGTGAGCGTTCTTCTCGAGCCCCTCGGCCAGAGCCAGCGCGGCGGCCTGGCGGAGGCTGCGGTCGGGCTCATACAAAAGCGCCATCAGCTGGCTCTGGTTGAGATCCCTGACCTCCTCGCCGTGGCGCAGGGTGTATTTCATGCCCGAGGTGATCTCGGTGAAGAGACGGCGCCAGGCCCGGCCGCGATCATTGGCAGTCTCCTCGAGGATCTTCTCCTCGGGCTCGGACAGGTAGTGGGCCGCCAGTTTGCGCTGGTGGTCGAGGTAGTGGTGGTAGTCGGCCAGCACCGGATCGTCGAGCAGCCGGGCAAACTTTTCGGGGCTGATGCGCCCGATCTCCAGATCAAAGAAGATGAGGTGGGTGGAGATCTCGCTTCCCAGCTCGCGCACGCGCTGCACGAGAGCCTTGCGCGCATCGTCGGAGGTGTCGGTGGAAAAGAGCAGCTGGGCGAAGGCCTGTGGTTTGGACTCGTGGCGCAAGAGCGCCTCGTACTCGTCCAGGGCCTGCTTCAAGCGTTCCCCGGTCAGGCTCTCCGAGGCGATCTGGTCGCGATAGCGCTGCTCAAAGTCGCGCGCCTGCTTCAGGGACTCGCCCAGGTCTGCTTCGATTCGGGGGTCATCGACCCCCGCATAGAGATCGGACAGGTCCCAGGTGGGCAGTTCCATTTCGAATCAGGCTCCCGTTGATGGATTTCTCAGCCCTTTCCAGCCCGCTCGCGCAGTTCCTATCTCAAGGCACATAGCGGAAACTGGCTTTCCCGGTGGCGGCCGAGCTATTCCCCACGTAGACCAGCACCTCACCGGGATCGGCCACCCAGCCCCCCTTCGGGCCCCAGTAGAGCAGGTCTTTACGCGAGAGCGTGAAGTTGACGGTGCGCGTCTCCCCGGGAGCCAGCTCGACTCGCTCGATGCCGCGCAGCTCGCGCACCGGACGGGTGACCCCGGCCACCGGGTCCTGGATGTAGAGCTGCACCACCTCGGCCCCGGCCCGGTTGCCGACGTTCTTGACTTCGACGCTCACCGTCAGAGGGGAGCTCGCGTCCATGGTGGCGGCCGACAGGCGAGGGGCCGAGATGGCAAAACGCGTGTAGCTCAGGCCATAACCGAACACATATTGAGGCGAGTTGAGCACGTCCAGGTAGCGGGAGGCATACTTCTCATTCTTTTTGCCCGACCAGGGACGGCCGGTATTCTTGCTGTTGTAGTAGATGGGCACCTGGCCGAGGTTGCGTGGGAAGGTGATGGGCAGCTTGCCGCTGGGGTTGACGTCGCCGAACAGCACGTCAGCGATGCCGTTGCCGGCTTCGGTTCCGGCGAACCAGGTCTCCAGGATGGCCGGGCTCTTGTCGGCCACCCAGCCCAGGGCCAGCGGGCGACCGTTCATCAGCACCACCGTGTAGGGCTTGCCGGTGGCGTGAATGGCCTGGATCAGGGCCAGCTGCGAGCCGGGCAGGTCGATGGAGGTGCGCGAGGCGGCTTCGCCCGACATGTCGGCATCCTCGCCCACGGCCAGCAAGACCACGTCGGCTGCTTTGGCGGCGGCCACCGCCGTCTTGAAGTCGGTCACCACCCCGTGGACGGGGCAACCCTTCACGAAGGTGACCCGGGCGCCCGGGAGCCTGGCCCTGACGCCGGCCAGCAGGGTGGTCACGTCTTTCTTCTGGCCGTCGCCGTTCCAGGAGCCCATCATGTCTTGCTGCGAATCGCCCAGCGGGCCGATGATGGCGACCGACTTGACGTTCTTGGAGTAAGGGAGGAGGTTCTTGTCGTTCTTGAGCAGCACGCATGAGCGGGCCGCCGATACGCGGGCCAGCTGGCGGTGCTCCGGGATCAGGAAGTTGGCGGCTTGCGTCCCCTCGGGCACGTAGGGGTCCTCGAACAGGCCCAGCCGCTTCTTGAGGCGCAACACCCGGCGCACCGACTCGTCCAGGGTGGCCTGGCTCAGCTTGCCGTCCTTGATCAACCGGGCTCCGTTCTTGAGGTAGGTGCGGCTGACCATCTCGATGTCGACGCCCGCGTTCAGGGCCGCCTCGCAAGCCTCGGCGGGGGTCCCGGCGATGCCGTGCTTGATCAGCTCTTCCACCGAGGTGAAGTCGCTGACCACGACCCCGTCCCACTTCCACTCGCCCCGCAGGACATCGGTGAGGGTGAAGCGGTTGGCGCTGGCGGGGACGCCTCCGATCTCGTTGAACGAGCTCATGAAGGTGCCCACCTTGGCATCCACGGCCGCCTTGAAGGGCGGGAAGTAGACCTCGCGCAGGGTGCGCTCGGACATGTCGGCGGTATTGTAGTCGCGGCCGGCTTCGGCCGCCCCGTAGGCCACCCAGTGCTTGGCGCAGGCCACCACCTTGCCGCTTCGCTGAAATCCCTTTACCCGGGCCCGGGCCACCAGGGAGCCGTAGTAGGGATCTTCTCCGGCGCCCTCCACCACCCGGCCCCAACGAGGGTCGCGGGCGATGTCGACCATGGGGGCGAAGGTCCACTTCACCCCGTGGGCATAGGCCTCACGCGAGGCAGCCGCGGCCGTCTCCTCCATTCCCTTGAGGTCGAAGCTGGCGGCCTCGCCGAGCGGCACCGGGAAAATGGTGCGGTAGCCGTGGATCACGTCGAAGGCGAACAGGATCGGAATCTTGAGCCGGGTCTCGGTGACGGCCACCTTCTGGATGCGGTTCACGGTGGCTGCCCCCCGCACACCCAGCGTGCTGCCGACCTGGCTTGCCCGCACCATCTCCATGCCGTCCTTATCCGAGAAGCCCTGGTGGTCGCCGCCGATCTGCATCAGCTGGCCGAGCTTCTCCTCGGTGGTCATCTGCTGGAGCAGGGATTCGATGTCCACGGGCTGGGCCAGGGCCGAGGCGGTCAGCAGTCCGAGCAGAGTTGGCAGGGTGAGCTTCACGATTGTTTCTCCATGGCCAGGGTCTTGACGGATGTCGGCCCTGCATCTCTTTGCAGGGACGAGCTTACGGGACGCCGCCCTATCGTTTGACCGGCGCGGCTGCTACGGCGGGGCCAGGGGCCATGATGGCCTGGGCTGACTCCGCGATGAAGGCGTCGGTCAGGCGCATGGCCTCCTCATCGCTGAGCTGGCGCGGCGGGTGCTTCATGAAGAAGGCGCAAGGAGCCTCCAGCGGCCCCCCTACCCCGCGCTGGAGGGCCAGCTTGGCGCAGCGTAGCGCGTCGATCACCACCCCGGCGCTGTTGGGCGAGTCTTGCACCGAGAGACGCAGCTCCAGCTCCATGGGCACGTCCCCGAAGCCCTGGGCCTCGAGGCGGATGAAGGCCAGCTTGTTGTCCTTCTGCCAGGGCACGTAGTCGCTGGGTCCGATGTGGATGTCTCCCGCCTCGAGCGGCTTGTGCAGTTGGGACTGCACCGACTCTGTCTTGGAGCGCTTCTTGGACTTCAGACGACGCCGCTCGAGCATGTTGAGAAAATCGGTGTTGCCGCCGGTATTGAGCTGGTAGGTCCGCAACACCTTCACCCCGCGCGAGGTGAACAACCGGGCCAGCTGGCGGTGCAGGATGGTGGCCCCCACCTGGCTCTTGATGTCGTCGCCCACGATGGGCAGGCATGCCTTGCGAAATCGCTCCGCCCAGGTCGGATCGGAGGCGATAAAGACAGGTACACAGTTCACCAGGGCCACTCCCGCTTTGAGGCAGGCGCTGGCATAGTGCTCGACGGCGCGCTCGGAGCCGACCGGAAGATAGCACAAGAGCACCTCGGCCCGGCTCGTACGCAGCGTTTCGGCCACGTC
>QWHO01000448.1 GCA_021404945.1 bacterium CPR1 | reverse complement strand
GCTCGCACTTTGGTCTGGCACATTAGCACAATCTGACAAACGCGCCGGAACTGCGTTCCAGCGCGTTGTAAAGTGCAAGACCAAAGGCCTTGCACTTTAAGACCGCTATGCAAGCCCCAGATATTGCGCGAAACCAGCACGAGAAGGCTCGTCAGAAGTAGTCGGCCACGTGAATCGGCCGGCACCACTCCGAGGGAACCTTCAGCTCGGGGCCTTCGAGGTGCCCTCCTGCGCGGGCGATGGCCGGCGTGGTGTAGCCGGTCAGAAGCTGGGTGAGCGTCTGCACCCCCAGGCGGGCGATGCGCGAGGAGCCGCTGCGCTCGCAGACGGCCGAGCCACTTTCCCACTCATAGCACCAGCGCCCTGCGTTCCAGGGAGCGGTCTCGTCGCTCAGCTCAAACTCAAGCCGCCCCCTGCCCTCGGGAACAGGTAGCGAGATCAGCGCCTGGGGCAGGTCCACGATACGGGCCATCATCCCGCGGCGGATGCCAATCTCGACCGGTCCTGGGATGCTGTCCAGGCTGAGCGCTTCCTGGCGAGTGGGGGCCTCCCACACGAGCTCCTGAGCCTGGCCCGAGAAACCCCGCACCAGCTCGAGCAGCGAGTGAGCCGCCTCGGGGGTGGACCAGCAGAAATCCTCGATGCGCACGCACTGCTCGCCCACCGACAGTTGCAGGAAACCCTCCAGGGCACTCTTGCCCCGGGCTCCGAACAGCAAGCTGCCGTTGTGCAGGCGCACCATGCGCCAGAAGTCGGGATGGCGATCGAGGTTGAAGTTGTACTGAGGTGCCCAGGCACGGTAGACGCTGTGCATCGAAGGGGTGACTTCGAGCGGCAGGCGCTCGAGACTGAGCAAATTGCTGCGAGCCGCCGGCAGATCGCGGGTTTGCAGCCGCAAAACGTGGTTGTGATGGCAGGTGGCGTAGCCGTAACGGGCGTAGAAGGCGGTTGAGAAGGGGCACAGGCCGCTCCAGGGGGTGCCCCGCTCGCGCATTTCCTCAAGAGCGCCCCGCAGCAGGCTCTCGGCCAGACCCCGGCGGCGAGCCTCGGGAGCCGTGGCCAGGCTGGCGATGCCGCCCAGCTCGACTCCACGACCGGCCAGGTAGGCTCGGAAGGGATAGAGTCGCAGCACAGCCAGGAGCTTGCGCTGCTGGAACACCCCGCGCAGCCACTCGGGATGGAGGTAGGCGAACTGCTTGCGCTGCTCGCGAAACTCGGGCGTGTAGTTGAAAGCGACGGACCAGATCGAGACGGCGCGCTCGATGTCGTCCAGAGAAAGGGTGCGCAGCTCGGCGCGAGTTGCCAACATGGTCGATGCGGTTCGGGAAGGAAACCTGGCATCCTGGTTGACAGCCTGGGAAAGGGTCGAATATGCTAGAGGTGCAGCCGTACCCCCCCTGTGGTGTCGGAGGAGCTAAACTCTCGGGGCTACCCCCCGTCTCCGCCACCACCAGACACTGGAGGCGGCTGGAGCTCAAGCACAATATGTGTTGGGTGTAGCGAAGCCGGAAAACTGTGGCAAAGGGGGTTTCCGGTTGCGCTCCCGGGTGGATTTGTTTGAAGGTCAGGAGGATCCTTTGCGCCGTTTGGCGACCATTCGTCGACCGTTTCGGTCGTCACTGAAGGTCGCGGGCGGCACTGAAATATGGACGACCCGCTAAGTAGTTACATTCTGCTGGCCCAGGCACAAGCTCACGGGGAGGGGGAAACGGCCACCAGCATTGCCATCAAACTGGTGGCTGTGGCTGCGCTCGTCCTTATCAATGGATTCTTCGTGGCCACCGAGTTTGCCCTGGTCGGCCTGCGCAAGACCCGCGTCGAGGAGATGGTCCGCCAGGGCGTGCGAGGATCGCGCGCCGTCAAGCGCGGCCAGGATCATCTCAATGACTTCGTGGCCGCGGCTCAGCTGGGCATTACGATGGCCAGCCTGGCCCTGGGCTGGATCGGCGAGCCGGCCGTAGCCAGCCTGATCAAACCCTTTCTCGCATTCCTGGACAGCTGGTCCACGGCCGCCTCCCACATCATCAGCCTGACCATCACCTTTGCCCTGGTGACCACGCTGCACATCGTCATCGGCGAGCAGGTCCCCAAGATGTGGGCCATCCAGCACGCCGAGCGGGCGGCTCTGTTGACGGCCGCACCCACCGAGATCTTCCTGCGGACCTTCTCGCTATGCATCAAGCTGCTCTCCTGGATGACCGACCTGGTGCTCGGGCGGCTGGGCCTGCGGGCCTCGAGCCACCACGGTGGGGATGGGGTCTACTCGGAAGAGGAGATCCGCCACATCCTTATGGAGCGCCAGCGGGCCGGCGAGGCCGACCAGATGGAGAACGAGATGATCGGCAAAGTGTTCTCGTTCTTTGACCTGGTGGCCACACAGATCATGGTGCCCCGCACTGAGATGGCCTGCATCAACGCCAGCGCCACCATGCGAGAGCTGCTGGAGCTGGCCAAGACCGAGGTGCACGACCGCTATCCCGTCTACGGCAAGGACCTGGATGACATTCTGGGAGTCGTTGTCATCCGCGAGCTGGTCACTCTGGCGGCCGACAAGCTGGACACTCCCGTGGCGCAGTACATGCGCCCGGTGGCCAGCGTTCCCGGCAGTCAACCGGTCGCCAAGCTGATGGCCAGGATGAAGACCGACCGCACCCGGTTGCTGATCGTGCTCGACGAGTACGGGGGCACGGCGGGAATGGTGACCCTGGGCGACCTGCTCGAGCGCATCGTGGGTGAAGTGGAGGAGCAGGAGTCGCAGACCTCCGTGCCTGCCGACATCGTGCCCCAGCCGGACGGCTCGGTGCTCATCTCGGGCCTGCTCCTCACCGAGGACGTGGCCGACTTCATCGGCACCGAGATCGAGGACGAGCATAACGACACCATCGGCGGCGTGGTCTTCAGCCTGCTCGGGCGCAAGCCCGAGGTGGGCGACGAGGTGCGCGTGAACGGGCACAAGTTCCGAGTGGAAGCCCTCGACGGCCTTCGCATCGACCGCCTGCGGGTGGTCAAGGCCGACCGGGTGGAGGAGCCCGTCGGCTAATGGGCTCGCGGCCCATCGAACGGGCTCCTGAAAGCCGGCTCGTGTCACGACCAGGATCTTTCTTCGCCGGCCTTGAACGTTTATCCGGCCAAAAGATGGAAAAGGAGTCAAGCAAGCAATGAAGCGCCTGGTGATGATTCTGACAATAGCGGCCCTGCTGACCGCCCAATCCTGGGCCCAGCCCGGCAAGCTGAAGAAAGACCTGTGCACCCAGGCAGAGTTCGCCCTGATGCTGGCCACCGAGATCTACGACCTGGATGGGGTCGGTCCCGACGACGAAGAACGGCACTTTACGCCGCAGTCGGCCATCGAAAGGCTCACACTGGTTGAGATCACGCCCAATGGGGGCTGGCTGCCAGACAAGATCGTCACCCGCAAAGTGATGCAAGAGGTGTTGGCCCAGATCCACGCCAGCTACAGCGCCCAGGTTCCGGGCCAGGAGCTGAGCAAGCAAGAAGTGGCCGGGCTGCTCGCCGCCGCCGAGCCTGCCATCTACCGCTTCCAGTGCCGCGGCCAGGGCCGGGACTTCCACATCCAGGACTTCCTGTCGAGCAGGGGGGATTTCGAGCGGGTCTTCGAGCTCAAGCTCTTCCGCCCGTATTACAGCCTGCCGTCCTATACGAAGTAGCTCCCTCCAGACCGGCAGGAACGAAATCCGCCCCACGAGGGCGGATTTTTTCATTCCAGCATGCTAGCGGTTCACCAGGTAGACTCCGGTCACCACCAGCACCACCCCGATCCCCTGGGCCGTGCTGACCCGCTCGCCGAACCAGAGCATCGCAGTGGCAGCCACCAGCACCTGGCTCAGGGCCGACGAGGTGTGGGCGGCGATCAGCGTGCTGCGAGACAAGATGGCGATCCAGAGCAGAGCCGAAGCGCACCAGGCCAGCGTGGCCGTGATTCCCCACACCGAGAAGAGGCACTGCCACACGGTGGTGGCCCCCGAGTGGAAGGCCTGTTTGAAGCCGGCGTGACCGTAAACGGTGGTGGCGAAGAACAGGGTCCAGATCAGGATCTGGGTAGAAAGCGACATAGCAGCACCTCTCTCGGGCAATTCCAGCGAATGGGCAGGGTATCGTTCACCCCTCGGCTGACCAGCATCGTGCACTTTCCGCGCTGGAAGCGGTCCCCGTTCCAGCGGTAGAACCAGGCTCCCGGGTAGAGCAGGCCGGCTCTCCGGCCCAGCACGAACTGGCTGCCGTGCAGGTGGCCGGCCAGCACCAGGGCGTAACCGGCCCTCGCAGCAGCCTCGAAAACGTCCGGCTCGTGGGCACAGAGAATCGAACCGGGCTCAACCTCGGGGCGACAGACCCCGTCCAGGGTCATGCCCCGGAACGAGCAGGACTGGTCGAGCCAGGTCCCGCCGGCCCGCTCCAGGGCCGCGCCTACCCGCACCAGCCCCAGTTGGCGATCATGGTTTCCGGGCACAGCCAGCACCGGAGCCGGCAGGTGAGCGATGAGTCGCTCGAGCTGGGCCAGCCCCGAGGGAAGGTCGGCCAGGTCCCCCCCCAGCACGACGAGCTCGGGCTGACACTGATGGGCCTGCTCGAGCACCTGGTCGACGACGTGGGCATGCCAGGGCGTGAGGTGAAGGTCGCTCACGTAGAGCAGACGAGCTGGCCCGCCCAGGGGCAGCTCCACCTCCCGCCGGGTCAGGCGACCCCGGGCGGCCAGCTCAAGCACGGCGAACCTCCTCGTGGGTGGCTTCTCGCACGGCGCTCGAACTTTCCGGTCCCCGAGCCTGGAATCCTTTACAGATCGTCGCGGTAGGCGACGGCTGCCGCCTGCTCCCAGCGCGCTCTGGCGGCGGGGTCCTCGGTGTTCTCCATTTCCAGCGCCCAGTTCACCGAATAGGCGTCGCCCCACTTTTCGGGCTGCCAGAGGTGAGAGCGGACCAGGGCCTTGCCGCAGTGAAAGAAGCACTCGCTGACCAGGACGCGGGTGATGAGCAGGGCGTTCTTGCCGTAGTCGGCCAGTTCGCTCTGCAGAGCGTCGTCCTGGTAGAGCTCGGC
>QWHO01000447.1 GCA_021404945.1 bacterium CPR1 | reverse complement strand
TGGAGCGGCTCAACCTGGAACGTCCGGACCGCCTGCCAAAGTGGAACTACACTCTAAAGCCTCGCAACTAAAAGCCGAAGTTATTCTTGCGACTGCCCTAAGGCCCAGGCGCGGTCATCCCCGAGGCGGACGGTTCCCCGGAAGCCCGGCTCCTTCACAAGCTGGTAAAAGGCTTCGTTGAGCGCGGAGGTCGTGAGATCCTCGCAGTGACCTTCTTGCTCGCGCTTCTGGGCCAGGGCGGTGGGAGAGAAAGACATTAGCGCGATGGTAGAGGCCAGCACGAGCGTCAGAAGGGCGAAGAACATCACCCCGATCATCGAGAACCCCCTACGCATCTTGGTCCACCACGATAGTGGAGTAATCCGCACGCCTGGTCAGTCCCAACTCAGTCCACTCCACGCGGACCCGCACTTCTTTGAGGAAGGGATTGCCTGGGACTTCCGCGACCTCGCAGCAGCCCTGCAGTGGAAGGATACCTTGGACGCCGCTCACGGCGAAGCGCGAGCCGATGTTCAGCTCTCGAAAGGGTCGGCCCTCGGCCTGGGCCAGGACCGAGGTCGCGAACATGGTTGCGCAGAGGGAGTTCCTCTCATGAGCCTGCCATCCAACGTACCCGAGCGTGACAATCACAAGCCCGAGCACGGTCCCGACCACGATTGCGACTGCATCCTTCATCTCTGTGTGCCTCCCTTTGTCGACCGGTGAATCCGGTCCTCCTGGACACAATTTTAGCCTGGAGGCGCATCGAACGCGGTGATGGCGGAAAACCGCGATCAGTGATCTTGATCACGGATCGCAAGTCGTCATTCGCCCAAGCCGCAAGCGGAGATGTCATGGACTGCCGGTCCATTGCTAAGCCAGGATTGAGTTCGCGCGCTGCTCGAACTTCGCCCGAATCTCATGATCGGGGCTTCTCGGCTCTGGCCTCCCAGTGCGTCACGGCAGTTTGGGCCTGCTTGCGGGCACGTTTCCAATCACACTCTCCCGGGCCGACTCAGCCGGCTCCGCGTGGACGTCAAACAACTCGGGGTAAGTCTCGGCTGCCCATCCGCTCAGTGCCTCCGCGCAGTCCGGTTTGGAGTGCCGCAAGTCGCGGGCCAGGATGTCCGGGTCCATCAAGAACCGGGGATACGAGCGCCAGGACTTACCGGTCGCGCCTGCAAATCTAGCTCGCGCATGGAACTCCACAAGCTCCTGGCCGAATGGTCGGCTCTCTGGGGAGTGCCCGAGCTGGCCTGCCGGGTCGAGTTCAGCCCTCGCTTGCGCGCCTCCCTGGGCCGGTGCCTGCCGCGTCGCGCGCTCATCCGCCTGCATCCGGACCTGGAGGGCCGCTGGCGGGAGCACTTCCAAGAGGTCCTCTGTCACGAGTTCGCCCATCTCGCCGTGGAGCACCTCTACCCGGGAGCCCGGGCCCACGGGCCCGAGTGGGCCAGCCTGGTCCGTCAGGCCGGCTTCGTGCCTCGCCGCCGCATGGCTCTCGACCTTCCGGCCCCTGGCCCGAGGAGGATGTACCTGCACCGCTGCCCGGTCTGCCAGGCCACCAGGCCTGCCCGCACCTCGGCTCGACGATTCAAGTGCGCCCGCTGCCTGGTGGTGATGGTGGTCGAGTGAGCCTCTGTCCGTTCTGCCAGCCTTCCCCCGACCGCCTGTTCCACCAGGGTGAGCGCGTGCTGGGCCTGTGGGACGCCTATCCGGTGACGCCGGGCCACGCCCTCCTGGTCACCCGCCGCCACGCGGCCGACTGGTATGCCGCCAGTCTCGCCGAGCAGCGCGAGCTGCTCGAAGCCCTCGAGATCGCCCGCGACGCCATCCTCAAGCGCCACTCTCCGGATGGCTTCAACATCGGCTGGAACAGCGGCGAAGCGGCCGGACAGACCATCTTCCACCTGCACCTGCACGTCATCCCGCGCTACCGGGGGGACACTCCCGACCCTCGGGGCGGCGTGCGCCACGTCATCCCCGCCCGCGGCAACTACCTGGCAGGCCGCAGGTTGACCACCGGCATGAAGGACGACCACCTGCTGCGCGAGCTGATCCAGCACCTCGACCGCGCTCACCGCGTGGACATCGCCGTGAGCTTCGTGCTGGTCTCGGGCATCGAGCAGCTCGAGCGGCGGCTCGCCGACCTGCTTGACCGGGGCGGCCGACTGCGCCTGATCACCAGCGACTACCTCGGCATCACCGACCCCGACGCCCTGGTGCGCCTGCTCGATCTAAAAGAGCGCTATGGCGACCGGGTCGAGCTCTTCGTGTTCGAAGCCAGAGAGCAGGGCTTCCACCCCAAGGCCTACCTCTTCGTGCAGCAGGACGGTCGTTCGGCGGCCTTCGTGGGGAGCTCGAATTTGAGCGGCCAGGCCCTCACCAGCGCGATCGAGTGGAACTACCGCCTGGCCGATTCCGGGGAGGTGGAGCAGGCCTTCGAAGAGCTGCTCCCTCGCACCGTGCGACTGACCTCAGCCTGGGTCGAGGCCTATGGCCAGCGGCGCCGCCCCCCTTCCCTGCCGGGTGGCGCCTCGCTGGTGACCGACCTGCCTACCGACCTTCCGCCCGCGCCACCCGAGCCCCACGGCATCCAGCTGCAAGCCCTGGAGGCTCTCAAAGCCACCCGCGAGGCGGGCAACCGGGCCGGACTCGTGGTGCTGGCCACCGGCCTTGGGAAGACCTTTCTGGCCGCCTTCGACAGCCAGCCTTTTCAGCGGGTCCTGTTCGTAGCCCACCGGCGCGAGATTCTTACTCAGGCGATGCGAGCCTTCCGGAGCCTCAGGCCCCGGGACAGTTTGGGCCTCTACGACGGAGTGGAGCGGGTGCCCGAGGCCCGGCTCCTGTTCGCTTCCGTCCAGACTCTGGGCCGCTTGCCGCACCTTCGCCGGTTCGCTCGGGACGCTTTCGACTACATCGTCGTGGACGAGTTCCATCACGCTCACGCTTCCACTTACCGACGGCTGATCGACTATTTCCAGCCGGCCTTCCTGCTCGGCCTCACCGCCACTCCCGAGCGCACCGATGGGGGCGACCTGCTGGCCCTTTGCGGCCAGAACCTGGTCTTCCGCTGCGACCTGGTGGAAGGCGTGCGCCGCGAGCTGCTGGCCCCGTTCCACTACTTCGGCGTGCCCGACCCGGTGGACTATCGCAACATTCCCTGGCGCAACGGCCGGTGGGATCCCGAGGCTCTGGACAACGCCGTGGTCGTGGAGGGCCGCGCCGCCAACGCGCTGGACAACCTGCGCCAGCATGGTGGCCAGCGCTGCCTGGCCTTCTGTTGCTCGCGCCGCCACGCCGAGTTCATGGCCGACTTCCTTTGCGAGCAGGGCCTGCGCGCCGTGGCCGTCTTCTCGGGCGAGGGCAGCGCGCCCCGCTCGGAGTCGCTCGAGCGCCTGGGACAGGGAGAGCTGGACGTGGTCTGCTGCGTGGACATGTTCAATGAGGGCGTTGACCTGCCCGAGGTGGACACCGTGCTCATGCTCCGCCCGACCGAGTCGCGCATCCTCTGGCTCCAGCAACTGGGACGAGGCCTGCGGCGCTCGGCCGGCAAGACCCACCTGCGCGTGATCGACTACATCGGCAACCACCGCACCTTCCTGACCAAACCCCTGACCCTCTTCGACCTGCGCGGAGGCGACGCCGAGCTGGCCCGCTGCTTCGAGATCCTGCGCGGTGGAGGTCAGCCCGACGGCCTGCCCCCCGGCTGCGAGGTGGAGTACACCCTGGAGGCCCTCGACCTGCTGAAAGGCCTGCTGCGGCTCGACCGGGGGCAGGCGCTGCGGATCTACTACCAGGACTTCATCGAGCAGCACGGCCGCCGCCCGTTGGCGGTGGAGGCCTATCAGGACGGATATAATCCACGCTCGGTGAGCCCCTGGTTCGGCTTCGTCGCCAGCGAGCTGACCGCGCAGCAGTCGGCTGCCTGGCGCGACTTCGAGCCGTTTCTGACGGCCCTGGAGAAGACCGAGATGACCCGGAGCTACAAGATGCTGCTCGTGCAGGCGATGCTCAGCCTGGACCGGTTCCCGGGGTCGGTCAGCCTGGCCGAGCTCAGCGCCGAGCTCGCCCGACTGGCTTCCCGCTCGGCCCGGCTGCGGGCCGATGTCAGCGTGCCCCTGGAGGACGCTCGGGCCCTGCGAGAGCTGGTGAGAAAGAACCCCGTCCAGGCCTGGACAGACAAGAAGGCTCCCTTCTTTCGTTTGGTGGGCGAGCGTTTCGAGACGCTCTTCCAGGCCTCGGGTGACACCCGCGCGGGCCTGCAAGAGCTCGCCCGCGAGATTCTGGATTGGCGCCTGGCCGAGTATCTCGACCGGCCGGGGGCGACCTCGCGGCTGCAGCTCGAGTGCCGGGTGAGCCACACGGAGGGAAAGCCGATCGTCTTCCTGCCCGCTCGCAAGAAGGCGGGCGGGCTGCCTGAGGGGTGGACGAGCCTGCGGGTGGACGGGGAGCAATTGAGCGGGAACTTCGTCAAGGTCGCTTTGAACGTCGTGGTTCGCGAGGCTGGCGGCGCCAACGTCTTGCCGGAGATCTTGCGCCGCTGGTTCGGGCCGGACGCCGGCTTGCCGGGGACACGACACCGCGTGGTGTTGGCGCAAACCCTCGAGGGCTGGGTCTTGCGGCCCCGGTAGTCGGCTCGCTCGGGCCGGTTCAGATTGGGGTTGGTCATGGCCATGATCCTGGTGCCCCGCATCCCTCTTTTGGTGGAAAATCCACTACGAAATGGTTGATTTTCCACCATGGTCTGGCGTAAGATGGGTTCATGCTTGCGCGCCACCTTAAGGCAACGATCCAGGAATCCCTGACGGACACGCCTGTCGTCTACGTGGCGGGAGCCCGACAGGTAGGAAAGACCACTTTGGCTCGTCAGTTGGTCCGGAGTTATCTGACTCTTGATGATGCGACCTCGCTCGGGGCAGCACGACAAGACCCGTCAGGATTCCTGGCGGGGCTCCACACGCCGGTTGTCATCGATGAAGTACAGCACGTTCCGGAGCTCTTTCCCGCCTTGAAGCTCGAGGTGGAAGCCGATCGGAGCCCCGGAAGGTTTCTCCTCACGGGCTCGAGCAACGTCCTGCT
>QWHO01000446.1 GCA_021404945.1 bacterium CPR1 | reverse complement strand
AGCGCCGGCTCGATCATCTCGGGCTTCGGATAGGGCGAGAAGGACGGCGGAACGCGAACATAATCCTGATAGATCGTGGTATAGTAGTGCGGCGTGAAGAACGGTCCGATAAGGCAGCCGAGCGCCACGATAGCGAGATAGACGGCGCTGACGGCCGCCGCGCGATTGGCCTTGAGTCTCGCCCATGCATCCGCCCAGAGTGAGCGGCCCTTTACGGCTGCGGGCTGGTGCGGGTGCGCTGGGTGGAGGGGCTGGGTGGCATCATTCTGGGCCTGGAGAAGAACGCTTACGCCGGGGTCGATTTCGACCTGCCCAGGACGGTGGCGGCCAGCCTGGTCCTGCTGGGGCTGGCCAGTGGCCCGGCCCTGCTCTGGTTCACGCCGGGCGGCCTGCTGGCCTGGCTGGGCATGGTGGCCGTGGGCACCCTCAGCGGCCCGGGCATGGGCCTCTCGCGCTGGTGCGGCCCGCTCTACCCGCTGGCCGGCCCCCTCTTCGTCTTCGTGGTGGCCCGCTCGGCTTACCTGATCGAGCGCCGGGGCGGGGTCACCTGGCGGGGCACCTTTTACCCGCTCGAAGAGCTGCGCGCCTTCGTGCGCCAGCGTCCCAAATGAGAGTGGGCGCCGAAAGGCGCCCACTCATCGGGCCTGTCTTCGGTGCCTTCCGGCGCCCCGCTCAGGGCTGTTTGGCCGAGGTATCGCTCAGCTTGCTCTGGGCTCGCAGCAGCTCGCCCTGGATCATCGGATCGGCCGGGTCGACCTCAGCCGCCTTCTGGTAAGCGTTGACTGCCTGGTCGAGCATGCGCTTGTCACCCTTGATATCAAACATGCGCTCGTAGGTGTTGCCCAGGTAGTGCCACACCTCTTTGTCGCCCGGATCCAGGGTGGCCACCTGGGCCAGCTGCTCGGCCGCCTTCTCCAGGTTGGCCTGGCGGTAGTAGAGCGCTCCCAAATACTTGCGCGCATCCTTATGCTTGCGGTCGAGCTTGAGCACCTGGATGTACAGTGTCTCGGCGGTCACCAGATCGCCGTCCTTGAAGAGCTTCTCGGCCTGGCGGAAAATGGCCTCGGCGTCGGCCCTGTCCTTGTCCGTGCCAGGAGTGGTTCCCGGAGGCGCGATTCTCTCTGCCCGGGTCAACTCTTCGTACTTGGCCAGAAGCTTCTTGGCGTTGACGTGCTCGGGCTCAATCCGCAGACACTCCTTGACATTCTTGGCCCCGTCATCGTCGCGGCCCAGCGCGAAGTCGATGGTGGCCATCCGGAAGTAGCACTCGGCCACCCGGTAGCCTCCCGCGATCACCTTCTTGTACATATCGTAGGCCTCGTCGGTCTTCTGCATGTCGTGGTAGATCGAGGCCCGCAGGAACCAGGCGGGCCAGTGGGTCTGATTGGACAGCAGAATGTTCTCACAAAGGTCCAGAGCATTGGGCAGGTTGCCCGCCTTGGCAAACATCTCGGCCAGCTCATAGCGGTACATGTCTGGCCGACGCACGATCATGGCGGCCATATCGGCTACGATGGCGAAGCGGATCGAGTCGTCGAAGTGACTGTTCTCGACGCCCCAGCGAATGCGAGCCTCGCAGCGCTCGAAGAAGGTCTGATCGAGTAAGCCCGGGTGGCGTCCCAGAATGGATTTCCAGTCGGCCTGCTCGGAGCGGAACAGCTCTTTGAGCATCATCACCTGAGCCGTCTCGTCGGCAGCCCGGGACGGTAAAATCAAGCTTCCGAGCAACAGCCCCAGCAAGAGCAGGCCCGCAAGCGGCTTTTTCAAGTTCAACATTTGGCGAATGTTCAACTTGCCCCCCCCAGACCCTTTTATTCTTGAATCAGGAACTTGAGTTCTCGCTCGATCTGCTCGCAGCGGGCCGACTTCTCGGCCCCCGTGCCGGGGCCGGCATCGACGCCTTTCAAGGCCAGCTCGCGCAACTCGTCCACCGTCAATGATTCCACCAGCGAGCGGCTGGCTTTCTCGAAGCCCGAGTCGATGGTTGCGGCCAGCTCGCGCTTGCTCTCCTCGCTGGTGAAGCCGTGGGTCACTCCGAACTGCTGCATCTTCTGGATGTCGTTGAGCGAGAAGCCGAACTGCCTGCTGACCAGGGCCACCTCGCCCGAGAGGGTGATGCCGGAGATGGACGGGTCGTCGGTGTTGACCAGGGTGGGGATGCCGGCCTCATAGTAACGCTTGAGCGGGTGGCTCTCGAGATTGGCGATGGCCTGAGTCTGCACGTTGGAGGTGGGGCAGAGCTCGAAGGGCGTCTGCGTTTTCACCGCCAGTTGCTCCACGGCCGGGTCCTGGTAGGTGCGCACGCCGTGGCCGATGCGATCGGCCCCCAGCTTCTCGATGGAAACGCGCACGTTGTCGGCCGGTCCGGCTTCGCCCGAGTGGACGGTAATCTTCAGGCCGGCCTTCTTGGCGTCCTGGAAGATCTGGGCGAACGGCCCGGGGGGAAAGTTGTACTCATCGTTGGCCAGATCAAGGGCCACGATCCCCTTGTCCCGGTGGCGGGCGGCCAGGTCGGCCACCTCGCGGGCCCGCTCGTGGGAGTCCCAGCGCTCCACGATGAGCGTCAGGCTGACCCTGGTGTCGAAGTCATCGGCGGCCCGCTGCACGCCCTCGAAGACCCCCTTGACCACGTCCTCCAGGTCCAGGTTGTGGGCCCTGGCCATGTACTGGGGGGAGTAGCGCAGCTCGAGGTATTTGACGTTGTCCTTGTTGGCATCGCCGATAGCGCCATGAGTCAGGTCAGCGATGACCTCGCGATCCTTGAACACCGGTCCGATGGGCTCGAATTTCTTCAAAAAGTCGAGCAGCGTCTTGTCGGTGGGGGTGATCTGGATGTGGGGGCGCAGCTCTTCCACCGTGTAGGCTGGCAGCGGCAATCCGTGCTTCCTGGCCACGGCGATCAGCACCTCGGGCTCGATGGAGCCCTCCAGGTGGCGATGCAGGTCGACTTTCGGGATCTCATGCGCGAGCCGGGCGAGTCGCTCTTGATCCAGCTCTGATAAAGGAGCGGCCCGGACCGCTTCCAGAGCTTCGTTTAAAATGCCGAAGAGGTCCTTGCCCTGCCTGGCCGCCAGCTGGCTCAGGGTCACTCGGGTCAATTCCTGAGGCCGCTCGCCCACGGCGATCCGGTCGCCCCCTTCGGCTCCGGAGGCTGGGACGGAAGCCTGGGGCCGGATGCAAAGACCGGATGTCAGGGGCTGAATCTGCATGAAACCCTCCTCGATGGGCCCTTTTCGGGCTCTCCCGGCCAGGATATCCGCCGGCGCTGAAAAAAGCCCCAAAGCCGTGAGAGAGCCTGACGCCCCTGTCGACGCCCTGAGGTTCGAGCGCCTGCCCCTGCCCCAGGTGGTCAACGCCGTTTCGCCCACCCTCTCGTGCGTGGCCCAGGTGCGAGCCCTGGGACAGGTGCGCCTGACCTATCTCGACGGCCGGGTGCTCGAGCTGGAGAGTCCCCGCAGCGAGCGTCTTCATCGGCTGGACTTCTCTCCCGATGGTCGCTACCTGCTGGCCAACCGATGTCAGGCCTGGCACATCGAGAGCCGCGACTGGGTCGAGTTTCCCGAGACCGGCCATTCCTCGAGCTCGCACGCGTTTGTCTTTGGGGACCGGCTGGCGATGGCCCAGAGCTCGGGGCTGGTGGAGCTCTTCGACCTGTGTAGCGGCGAGCGACTCGACCCGCTGCGCCCCGATTCGGCGCCCACCGGCTCGAGGGTCTACCTGACGGTGGCCTCCTCCAGCGATCTGAGCCGCCTGGTGGTCACCCGAGAGCGGAGCGTGCACCTCTACGACGCCGACTCTGACCGCTGGGAGGCTTCCTGGGAGGTAGAGGTGCCCCTGCTGGGAGCCTGCTTCTCTCCGGGGGGGCGCTGGCTGGGCCTGCTCTCCATCCAGACGGGCATCGTCAAAAGGGGCACTGACCTTGTCAAGACCGGAGCACCGGCCAGGCTGCTGTTCTGGGACCGCGTCACCCGGCGCATCGCGGCCGCAGCCGAGTGCGAGCGCCAGTATGCCTTTTCTCCTCGCCATCCGCTGCTGGTGACCGGTGGCCAGGATGGCCTGGTCGAGGTGCGCACGCTGGACTGGTCGCTCCTGCGCGAGGGTCATGGCACCCTGCAGGTACTGGCTCGCATCGAGGAGGCGGGGGCGGTGCAGAAGCTGGAGTTCCTTCAGCGAGGTCACTTTATGGCGGTCACCACCGCCGCCGGGGTGGGAATCTGGAAAGTGATCACGGGGGAGACGACGAGCTGAGCTCTCAAACCTGGATGAGGTGCAGCACCATCGGACCGGCAAGAAGCCCGCCTTGACAAGCGGGCTTTTTAATCGGGGTGCAGAAGCGCTCGAGCATGGCCAAGAATGTATTGGGGACCGACCTCGAGACCTGCTGCACCCATCCCATGACCGGCTTTTTCCGCGACGGCTGTTGCCACACCGGCCCGGATGACCTGGGGCTGCACCTGGTGTGCGCCCGCATGACGGCTGAGTTTCTGCGCTTCTCGGTGGAGCGGGGCAACGACCTGGTGACGCCCATCCCTGAGTACGGCTTCCCGGGTCTTTTGCCCGGTGATTGCTGGTGCCTTTGCGTCTTACGCTGGAAAGAGGCCCTGGAGGCCGGGGTGGCCCCGCCGGTCAATTTGAAGGCCACTCATGTCTGGGCCCTGGAGCACGTCACCCTGAAGGACCTGCAGGCTCACGCCGAGGTCTGAGCACATCAGGGTGCCTCCAACCCCGGAGGTGGAGCCTCGGGAGGAGGCGTTCCGACCGTGGTCGCCCCGGTGACCTCGCCGGGTCCGAAGGCCCGGATAGAGTCCAGGGCGTTCTCGAGCTGGCCCACGTCGGCCGGTCCCTGCCAGGTCTTGCGGTGCTGGCCGTCGAGCAGGATGTAGCATTGCAAGTCGCTGCCACCGAGTTGCTGCACGCTGACCCGGGCGTCCGGGTCACAGAGCACCAGGTCGGCCGCCGGGTCCTGCTCCGCCACCCAGGCAGCGGCTGCCGCGCGCTCGGCATAGACGATGATGTTCCAGACCGGAACACCGCGCTCGGCGGCCAGGCGAGCGGTTTCGC
>QWHO01000445.1 GCA_021404945.1 bacterium CPR1 | reverse complement strand
TGCCAGGCAAGGGCTGGACGGCATGCTCGAGCCAACACAGGGCTCAGCTGCGCCAGGCGTGTTGGTGGCCACCAGCTTGGTGGCCCGAAACTCGTCACGGGATTCACGATCAGGTCCATGGTCGGGGGCTCTTCGCCCCGGTCCACTGGCTCCCCTCGGCTGACGCAAATTGCGCGGCCTGGGGCAACGGCCGGGCAGCCAGGTTTCTGCTCATGGGACTCTTTCAGATCGTTTTCGCCCCGATGCCCTACCATGGCAGCGATTCATTCGAGAGGAGAGATTTCCGTGCATGTTCGTTCCGTCAAAGAAACCCTGGCGGTCATGGTCGTGGTGGCCGGGTACCGGCTGGAGGGGGATGTTCACGTATCGCCGGGCGGGCGCCTGACGGATGAGGTGAACCGCGAAACCGAGTTCATCCCCATGACGCGAGTAACGGTGTTCACGCTGGCTGGACAACGGGTGGTGGCGCTAGAATTCCTGACCTTGAACAAGAGAAACATCCTGTTCATGGCGCCGCTCGAGAAGCCATGATCGCGGACCGTTTCCGGACGATGATGTCGGACCTGGATCCGACTGTCTACGAGAGCTACATCTATATGGCGGTGCGACTGGGATCAAGCGACGTCCACTTCGAGCCGCTGGAAGGCGAATTGCGGGTCCGTTTGAGGGTGGACGGAGCGCTGCACGAGCTGGCCCGCATCCCCCACCAGGGACAGGCGGCCAAGAAGGCCCACCCGCTGATCGTCCAGATTAAGGCGGCCTCGGGAATGCAGCTGCAGTCGCGCGTGCCCGAGGACGGACGTCTGGAGGCGGTCGTGCAAGGCCACCCGCTCTCGCTGCGCGTGGCCAGCATGCCCCAGGTTTTCGGCGAGAAGATCGTGCTGCGCCTGTTCGACGTGAGCAAGATCCAGACCATGGAAGGCCTGGGATTCCGCGAGAACCAGCTCGACCGGGTGCTGAACGCCATCTCAAGAAAGTCGGGCATCGTGCTGGTGGCCGGCCCGACCGGGTCGGGGAAGACGACGACCCTGTACGCGATTTTGAACCACCTGAACAAAGAGAGCCGCAACCTGGTGTCCATCGAGGACCCGGTGGAGCACCACCTGACCAACGTGAACCAGATCCAGGTCTCAGCCTCGGGCGTGAGCTTCGAGACGGCGATGCGCGCTCTGCTGCGGCACGATCCGGACATCATCATGGTGGGCGAGATCCGCGACCGGGTGACGGCGGAAATGGCCTTTCACGCGGCCCTGACCGGACACCTGGTGCTGACCACCGTGCACGCCCAGGACACGGTGGGAGCGCTGATGCGCCTGGTGGACCTGCAGGTGCCCCAGGTGATCATGGCCCACGCCATCAACGGGGTAGTCGCTCAGAGACTGATGGGACGGCTGTGCGACTGCGCGATTCCGGGGGTCCATCCGCCGCTCGAGCGGGTGAATACCTACGAGCCGAACGGGTGCGACCGGTGCATGGGCACGGGCTACCTGGGACAGCAGGGGGTCCAGGAAGTGCTCGTGCCCACGGACCGGCTGCGCAAGGTGCTGAGCTTCCGGTTCAGCGATGAGGAGTTCCGCATGCTGGCCCTCAAAGAAGGCATGGAGACGCTGAAGGAGGACGCTATCTACAAATCGATCGCCGGGCAGATCCATTACCGGGACGCGCTGGGGGTCACGGATGAGCCGCTCAACCGGATTCTGGGGGACATCAACCGGATGCTGGACAGTTTGGCCCGCTGAGCCTTGGCCGAGAATCGAGACCTGCGGGCGGAATCCCGCAAAAATTCAGCAATAGGGGTGGTGCTGCATGACCATTCTGGTTGCAGAGCCAGGGCATCGAGGTCGTGGCCGTGGCCCACAGCAACGCCCTACCGAAAACGCTGCACCACCGGACGGCTTCCCGCGAGCCGGGATAGCACCTCGCCCCTTGAACCGGGCCGGTCCCAATTGGCCAACAAACGTCGAAGAAGGACGTAGCAGGCCTCGATAAGCGCCTGGCTTGCTCGCTCAGGATTTGATGTAGTAGCCCGGCTCCCGGGAAACGGTGCGATAGTGCTCGTCGAAGAACTCTCCCAGGCCTCGATCGGTGCTCAATCCCACCCCCACGACATGGATGCCCTGTTCTTTGAGCAGGGCAACTTCCTCGCGGAATCTCTTGGGTTCCGCGACTTCGCCGTCGGTCATGAAGACCAGGGTCCCGGGACCGCCCAGGTCGCGACAAGGACGCACAGCACCTGGCCGAGTGCCGGAACCATTTCCAGGACGAGAAGACAACTGCTACGTGCTCTTCGGCGAAGACCTCCCCGATTGATAGCGGGCCTTTGCGCCTCTTCCAGGCAGACTTTCATGGTCTAGTCAGCATCCTCCGCTAAGCTCCACTCTATGCTGACGCCCGTACGCCTGGGAGGCGTGTGGGAGTGGATCACCGGACGCAAGCGCCGGGCCAACGAGCAGGAAGAGCCTGCCGTCGTGTCCGCGCCTGCGCTTGTGCCGCCAACACCACCGCCTCCCCAAGCTTCGCTCGTGTTCGCCGACCCGGAGGTCGAAGCGATGTGCCGCTCCTTGAAAATCAAGGACAACCACGCCGCCGGGCTCCAGGTCGCCCAGAGCCAGTCAGGCCTGGCCGGGATCGCCCTGGAGCTTATCAAGAACGCCGGCACGGAGCAGGACAAAAGCCGGATCGCCACAGGCTCCCTGAAGTATCTGCGCGACCAGAAGGTTCCCGGGCCCTGGGCCTTCGGGCTCGAGCTCTGCGGCGGGGTCCGCTACGACGGGCAGAAGCTGGCCATCGCCCAAAGAGTCCTGGCCGCGCAGGCGTCCGAGCCGATCGCCGGTCTGGGGATGGCGGCCGCCAGGACCCTGGATCCGTCCTACTCCTCGCCGGACATCCTCCAGGTGTACCAGCGGACCATCCAGGCGCTGGATACCCCCTCCGCCCGGCAAGGCGTCCTGATCGCCTCCAAGACCCGCTATGACGTCCAGAAACAGGCCATCTACCAGGCGTTTCTGAGTGAGCAGGAGCCGAGCACCCCGCGCGAGCTGACCGACCTTAGCCTGCGGGCCTCGAGCAAGCTGGACGCGAGCTACAGCGGACCGGATCAGATGGCCATCCAGCGCACGCTCGTGGATCAGTTCGCCCAGGACCCGGAGATGGGCAACGCCCTCCGCCTGGCCCGTGACCTCGCGGGCGTGGTGCGCTATGACGTGCAGAAGTCGGCCTTCTTCAAGATCGCCCTGGAGAGCAGCCAGACGGCCGACGAGCCGCGGGCGTTGCTGCAGCAGGGGCTCACCATGCTCCAGGCCATGGATGCCAGCTACAGCGCTCCGGACCGGCTGAAAGGCTGCCAGCTTCTGCTGGACCGCCTGGAGCGCTACCCGGAGACCGCCGCCCTCGCCGGGCTGGCCAGGCTGATGATGCACGAGGTGCGCTACGACGTCCAGAAGCAGTCCATCCTGGACTCGGTCTTCCAGGCCGTGCTGGACGGTCAGGGCTCGCACCTCAGCGTGGCTGACAAAGCTCTGGCGACGCTCGACATGAGCTACAGCGCCCCGGACTTCCTCAAGGTCGCCGTGGCCGTTCTCAAGCAGAGCGACAATGCGGACGCCAATCTGGTGCTCGAGGCCATGGGGGCGGTTCGCTACGACAACCAGCGTCTGGGAATGGCCAGAGTCGTCTTCCGCCACCTGCTCGCCCCCGAGCCGCCCCCGTTCTCCAAGCTGGCGCGCGAGCTGCTGGACAGCTTCGACATGAGCTACAGCGGGCAGGACGTGGTCAAAGCGGGGAATATCCTCGGGCGCCGATACAGCCATCCCCGGGCCCGGACCGTGCTGGACGCCGCCCAGACGGGACAGGCGATGAAAGACGCCTTCCGCTCCATCGAGCAAATCGATGACGACCTCACCGAGATCAAGAACATGGCCAGGACGCTGAAGGGCGAGGGGCCCTCCAGCACGGTCGTCGAGAAGAAGGGCGCGGTGCTGATCGGAGGCGTGCGCCTCCGGGTTCGCCAGGAAGACTGCGAGACGGCGCCCGCATGACCGGCTTGAAGAGGGTTTCGGCCTGCTTGACCAGGCCGGCGGCGGTTTCTTGCCTGGCGGGGGTGGCTGCGCTCAGGCAGAGATGTCGCATTCTGCTCGAGTTCGGCGAGCGCGGCCAGTCTGGCCAGACCTTGCTGGTTCGGCAGGTTGTTCGCGCTGGCCGGCGCGGCGGGCGAAAGGGAGCCGATCAGCCCGAGGCGAATCCCGGCAGCAGTGAGCTTCAATCCACTGGCCCTGCAGCCTGACCGGCGCCTGAGCGTCCCTCCCGAGCTGAGCGAGGAAGACGCCGGGATGCTGCTGACCCAGCTCGGTCAGATGCTGCAAAACCAGGGGATGTACTTCGACCAGTTCCCCCACGCCTGCATCGCCCTGGCCACCTCGTACGAGATGGGGGTCTTTCGGGTGGGGGACTCGGGCGCTCTGATGCCACGCTCCCACGAGATCGAGAACGGGGGCTGGGAGGTCATCGGCTTTGGGCTGCCCACCGACCCGTCGCGCTCGCCCGAGGCAGCGGTGGTAGCGGTATGGGCCTCCGACCTGGTGCCCGAGCGTCCCGACGAGGACTGAGGTTCGTTGACATCCCTCGCGCCAGTGTGGTATAACTAAAAAGCTTTCCTGCGCCGTGCGGGGCGCGATGCCTTATCCCATTCGGGGTAAAGCGAGCAGAAAGACGGAGGCAGCCGGCTAGTGCATTTTGTCCTGCTCTGGCTAACCATGGGGCTTGGCGTCCTGATACACTGCGGCATTGAAGACACGGTAACCTATCTGGCGCTGGATGCGGCCTCCAGGGGCGACGAAACATCGGAATCGAGCTCGACCTACATCACGGTCTGCATGCTTTTGATGGTTCTGATGTGGCCGGTGGTCCTGCTTGAAATGGTGCGCAGCAACCAGCGCTGAGAAAAATGACATAAGTGCCCATAGCTCAATGGATAGAGCGTTTGGCTACGGACCAAAAGGTTGGGGGTTCGAGTCCCTCTGGGCACGCCAGGTAAAGGCCTCGCAGAAATGCGGGGCCTTTTGCTTTGTG
>QWHO01000444.1 GCA_021404945.1 bacterium CPR1 | reverse complement strand
GCCCCCTCAAGATCGAGCTCACCGAGCCGCAGCTCTTCCAGCCCTTCTCGCAACAGCAGCAGCACGGCCTCCAGCCGGGCAAGCGGGGCCAGCAGCAATGGTAACAGCCTCAACCGCACGACCTCCACCGACGGCACTCGCCGGGTGGACAGTCGCACTGCTCCGGAGGCCACCAGCCGGACCGCCGGGGGCGAGCGCGAACGCGACTCCGCCCAGATCAGCGAGGAAGCGCGCAGCGCTCAGGGAGAAGAATCGGCTCGCTCGCCCGTCAACTTCTCCACCTGGGGCCTGGACGGCAAGAACGGCAACGGCGCGGTGGGCCAGGTGGACGCCCCGGGATCCGGCAAAAATGAGCCCAAACCGGGGAGTGAGGAAGCCCGCCTGGTGGAGCGGGCTGCCAGCCAGGGACTGCAACTCGACAAGGGCGAATTGCTCTCGCGCGCCCGAGGCTCGGAGGGCTCCAAGGTCAAGCAACTTCAGGAGATGCTCAACAAGAACGGGGCCCGGCTCGAAGCCGATGGCATCATGGGTCGGGATACCTCAAGGGCCGTCCGAGACTTCCAGCGCAAGCAGAAGCTCAAGATGATCGACGGCGTGGTGGGGCCGGAGACCCAGGAAGCTCTCAATCGGATGCAGCAGCCCGCTCCCCCGGCCACCCAGGGACAGAGACCTCCCGACAGCACGGCGGTGGATCCGGCTCGACAGACCTCCGGACCCACCCCCCTGACCCTGGGACAGAAGCCCCCGGCCAACATGTCGGTCAGACCTCCGGAGACCAACATGTCGGTCAGACCGCCGGAGACCAACATGTCAGTGCGTCCCCCTGAGGGCAGCACCCAGTCCCAAGGTCAGCAGCAGGCGGATACGCGCGCGGGACTGCCGCCCACCACCCCGGCCGGGGGGGAGAAGGTCAACCTGGGCCGGTTGTCCACCCTTCAAAGCGCCCAGAGGAACCCGGACGGCTCCTACAGCTTTAAGGCCGGCGCCACCATCGACGTGGACGGCTCGGGCCCCAAGTATGGCGACCCCCACGCTCAGAGCCAGACTTCGCTCAGCCTCAAAGGCAACCCCAAGTATCCCAACGCCGACAAAGTCCCCTACTACGTTCTGCCTCCTCAAGTCGCCAAAAAGATGGGGGCCAAGGTGGGAGACCTGGGAATGATCAGCTACAAGGGCAAGAGCATCGCAGCCGTCTTTGCCGACGTGGGCCCCAGAAACCGTATCGGCGAGCTCTCGCGCAACGCCGCCTTGCAGCTGGGCATCCCGGCCAGCCCGACCACGGGCGGCGTTCCCTCCGGCGTTGAATACAGGGTCTTCCCCGGCAGCCGCGGCGACAAGCGCCCCTCGGCCGCCGACCTGACCCCTGAGAAGCTCACCCAGCGCGTGCAGCAGCTGACCGGGACCCAGCAGGCCGACCAGGAGCGCAAGGCCGGCGAAACGGGAGCCTCCACCGTCGGGGGGGCCACTCAAGTGCAGCCAGTGGGCCAGACCCAGGCTCAGTCTACCGAGGCCGTCGGTCCGACCAACAAGCTGCCCGTCCCTCACGGTTTGCGCGGCATCATGCAGACCTTCGGTCCGGCCGGGTCCAAGAATCTGCGCTCGGTTCGGGCCGCTGCCGGCCCGGGCGGCAAGGAAATTCCTGTCAGCATGCACACCAAGGTGGCCGACCAGTTCAAGCAGGCCTTCGACGAGATCAAGCGCCAGGGATTGTCAAGCGAGATCCAGAGCTTCGACGGCTCCTACAACCACCGTCCCAAGAAGGGCAGGAGCAAGGGTCTGAGCACCCACTCCTGGGGCATCGCCTTCGATGTCAACGCCGACCGTTATCCCTATGGAACCTCGCCCGCCCAGACCTCGCAAAAATTCCGCCAGATCGCCGAGATCTTGAAGAGCCACGGTTTCCATCAACTCCCTAACGACGCCCATCACTTCCAGTACGCCACCGGCTACTGAGGTTTCTCCGGGAAGATCAAAGCCCAGATGACCAGGAACAGGCTGTCCTTGATCCACACATAGAGCATCAGCTCGGTTACCAGCACCAGGGCCACCGAGCCCCACACCGGCAGGCTGGCGGCAGCGCCGAAGCCGGCGGCGCAGGCCAGCAGATCTCCCACCGAGTTGGCGATGCTGTCGCCGTGGTAGTGCAGCGAGACGGTAGTCTGACGGAAGCGCTCAACCACCATGTCGCTGTTCTCGAACAGCTCCCACAACGCTTCCAGGCCCAGAGCCAGCCAGAACCGCCTCGCCAGAGCCATGCGTGGCCACAGCAGCCTGATCACGGCGTAAAACAAAACCCCGTGCAGGATGTGGGTAAAGAAGTAAGGGTCCACCAGGTGCTGGGAATTGTGGGCCGAGTGGATGTCGTCCGACCAGGGTGCCCACGAGCCGCAGGCGCACCACAGGGGCTGGCCCATGACGGTCAGCGCCACCACCATCGCCAAGAAGATCAAGAGAACCGGCCCAACCATCGTCGGCCACGATTCTCCGAGCGGGAATGGATTCCTCGGGCCTCTTGCGAAGGGCTCGGGTATGCCTCAAGACCTGCTGCTGGCACTCGACCAGGGAACCACCGGCACCACCTGCTTGCTGCTCGACCTGAATCTGAACATTCTGGCCCGGGCCTACCGCGAGTTCGAGCAAATCTATCCCCGGGCCGGCTGGGTCAGCCACCGCCCGGAAGACCTGTGGCAAACCAGCCTGGCCACGCTGCGCGAGGTGGTGCAGGGGATCGACCTGGAGCGGGTGGCCGCCCTGGGCCTCACCAACCAGCGCGAGACCACCCTGCTCTGGGACCGCGAAACCGGCCTGCCGGTGCACCACGCCATCGTCTGGCAGTGCCGACGCAGTGCCGACATCGTGGAGGGCTGGCGCAACCAGTTGCCGGACGAGGAGGTCCAGCGCCGTACGGGGCTGATCCCCGACGCTTACTTCTCGGCCTCCAAAGTGGCCTGGATGCTCGAGCACGTCGAGGGCTTGCGCGAGCGCTGCCAGACCGGCTCCATCGCCTTCGGCACAGTGGACAGCTGGCTGCTCTGGCAGCTCACCGAGGGGCGCGTGCACGCCACCGAGCCCTCCAACGCCTCGCGCACCATGCTCTACAACCTGAACACCCTCAAGTGGGATGAGGACCTCTGCCAGCGCTGGCAGATCCCCATGAGCATCCTGCCCGAGGTGCGACCCAGCGCCGGACCTTTCGGGGTCATAGCCAGGAACATTCTGGGTCGCGAGATCCCCATTACGGGCATGGCCGGCGATCAGCAGGCGGCCCTGTTCGGGCAGGCCTGCTTTGAGCCGGGCCAGGTCAAGAACACCTATGGCACGGGTTGCTTTCTGGTGCAGCACACCGGCTCGAAGCCGGTGTTCTCCAAGCATCGCCTGTTGACCACGGTGGCCTGGCAAACCGGCGCGGGAGTGGAGTATGCCCTGGAGGGCAGCGTCTTCTCGGCCGGCTCGGCGGTGCAGTGGCTGCGCGACGGGCTGGGCCTCCTGAAGACGGCCGCCGAGAGCGAAGAGCTGGCCAGAGCGGTGGCTGACAGTCAGGGGGTTTACCTGGTGCCGGCCTTCACCGGGCTGGGCGCGCCCTACTGGGACCCTTACGCCCGGGGAACGCTGGTGGGCCTGACCCGGGGCACCCGCCGCGAGCACCTGGTGCGAGCCACGCTGGAGTCAGTAGCCTACCAGACCCGCGACGTGGTGGAGGCGATGGCCGCCGATGCCGGCCGGCCCCCCGGCCGCCTGCGCGTGGATGGCGGCATGTGCGCCAATGACTTCCTGATGCAGTTTCAGGCTGACGTGCTGGAGGTCGCGGTGGAGCGTCCGCGCCACATCGAATCCACGGCCCTGGGTGCGGCCTGCCTGGCCGGCCTGGGGGCGGGGGTGTTCGCCAGCACCGAGGAGATCGGAGCCCGACGCCAGGTGGAGCGAGTCTTTGAGCCCTCGCCGGGCGAGCGCAAGGCCCTGCTCGAAGGCTGGAGACGGGCGGTGGAACGCTCGCGGGCCTGGGTGACAGTGCTGCTGGTATTTTTTTTGAGCTGCCTCGCCTGGGCCCAGCTCGAGTTGCAGGACATGCGCCGCGAGGCTCGCTGGCTGCGCATGAGCGCCGAGAGGCTCTACACCTTTACCCCCCTGCCCGCGGGGCCCGAGTGGCAGATGAGTCCGAACATGCCCGGTAGCTTCATGGAGAAGGCTCGTCAATTCGAGAGCGCCTGGAACGACCCGAAGGCGACCCTGGAAACCACCCGCGACGAGTTCGCGAGGGCTCAGAAGTCGTTCGAGAAGGTCAAGCTGTATGCCCGGATCAACATGAACGCCCAGGAAGTCGAGATCATCGAGCACCAGATGGAGCGGCTCGATACGTTCTACGGCTCGCCCCTGAAGCTGGAGGGGGATCAGTGATGAAAAAACGCCTGATTGTGCTCCTGCTGGTCCTGGGCCTGGGCCTTCTGGCCGCGGCCAAACGCGAGGAAGGGGGCGAGGGCCTGTTCCACCAGGACCAGTTCCGCCTGAAGGCGCCCGAGGGCTGGATTTTCGACGACGAGAGCCTGGTCGAGTCCGGAGGCGAGCTGGTCATCTATCCGCGCGGCTCGGTGGAGCGCTCGGCAAAGGTGAAGATTTCTGCCCACGGGGACACGCTGGGGGAGCAGGAGACCTTCGAGCAGCACATCGAGCAGGCCAGGCAGAGCTACAAGGTGGACAGCCCCTTAACGAAGATCACCGATCGGCCCGAACTGAGCACCGAGAGTGGTTTGATTGCCAGGGTCTTAGCCTTTACGACCCTGCGCAAGAGCGGCCTGGCGGGCCAGGTAGCCTTCATCCTGGTGCCTCCCCGGCAGGTAGTCGAGATTGAGCTCTCCAGCAAGCCGGAGCTGCTCAACGACAACCTGGCCGCCTTCGAATACGTGGTCGCCTCGTTTCGTCTGGCCGAGTAGTGGGCCGTGCTGCAGGGGTGGTCCGGTCTGACAACATCTTGTGGTGGCGGCCTCCTCCGCCACCCCATGGGGTTTGCGGGCGGTGAGGTTTGAGCACGCTCCAGGTTCGACCCATTGTAGACTCGCGCGAGGCGCTCGAGCTTCCGGCGCCGGCTCTGACACGTCCGCTGCTGATGGTGCACGGCCTGGCACAGAAGGCCGATAACTGGGTCGGCTTGAAAAATTTCTTCCTGACGAACGAGCACAATCGTTGGGGTGGCGTGTTTCGGACAGGCGAAGAGATCAAATTCACTCGAGAGCTGCAGCAGCGCCCGAACGCGAATGTTTTCGCGGTCGATCTGTCGGACGCTCTGGCATCGCCCCGCGTGGTAGCTTCGGAAGTTCGCCGAGCGATCACCGCGATCTGCCGAGCCACCGGAGCCGCGCAGGTGGACGTGATCACCCACAGCATGGGCGGTCTGGTCGCGCGCGAGGCAGTGCGCCAGGGGGAGCACCGAATAGGAAAGTTGGCCATGCTCGCGCCCCCAAGCCACGGTGCCTTCGAGGCCAACTTGGCGGTTGCTTCCTTCGACTCGGGGGCCTATGAGCACTATCCGACCGGTCACATGAGCGCCATGCGCGACCTGCAACTCGAATTTGGTCCATCCGGGGGCATCGCCAACCAGTGGATGCACGAGCTCAATAGCTGGTGGAAGACCGCTCCAGGCAAGCCGGAAACAGTGGTCATCACGGGGGTGGGGATGCCGACGCCGGACCGGGACCGGTGGCCTGGCCTGCGTCCTGGCGACGCTATGGTGTCGGTCCGCCGGGCACCGCTTGAGGGTGAGCGATTCATGGTCGCGATGCCCGACTACCGCGCGCCGTCGGATCCAAATTTTCGCGACTTCCAGGACTTCTTCCACAATCACCTGGCCATCCTGAACGACCCGAGCGCATTTCGAGAAGTGGCCGACTTCCTGGGCGGTGCCCCGGCACCCCCACCCTCTCCGGGGGGAGCGGCGGCAACCTCGGACCTGGAGCAGCGCCTGTCTGAGCTCCAGGACCAGAATCGCCGGATTCGTAAGGAATTGGTCGAGTGCGAGCACGAGAAAATCCGTCTCCAGCGCTACCAGTCCCTCGCTCTGAGGGTATCTCTGGCAGGGGCCGGTTTGACCGTCGTCGGACTTGGAGTCGCCTACTTCTCGCCCTCGGTCGGTGTCCCGCTGGCCGGACTGGGCCTGGCCACCGCTGTGGGTGGTGCGGTGGCCTACCGCCGCTATGGCGAGCGCGCGCTCGCGTGCGAGGGGACAGCATCGCTGAAGGCCGAGGAAGCACTCAACCTCAGCGACGGGCTTGTCCACTACCTGCGCTCCCAGCCTCCGGCGCAGAGACCTTCCACCTGAGCTCGGGTCGAGCACAGTTTTCAGGCTGCGCGACGCCCAACATTTTGTAAAGGTCCGGCCGCAGTATACAACATCTTGTGGTGGCAGAGGTCTCCTCCGCCACCACAAAGGGGTTTGCGTCTGGACCTCCAGGGTCCAGGCCTGGGCCAGGCGCTGAGCGTTGATACCTCAGGCCTGCGCAGGCATCTCACCGGATAGGCCGGTGCGCAATTGCGAGCTGGAGGAAAAGGTGTTGAAGAGCATCAGAAAGACTATGGGGAAGAGAGCATGGTAGACAGCAATTTTGACCGCTACAGAGGATTTCACGCCAGTGCCCCTCGTGAAAGTTACGGTGGTGGAGGGAAGTACGTGACGATAACAACTGGTATTGACCGCCAGCCGCCGGAAACATACACCGACTCGACCGGTACAACCTATCGACGAGTGGACTACGGCACCCTTGGCGGCGGCACGATGTATGTGGAAAATCCTCGTTGGGATCCAGGCTGATCCAGGCTGCGCTTCGTGCAGCGTCCGGCAATAAATACCGCATGGAAATGGGAGCGGGAGCGGACGGTATCCTGGTACGGAGCCTGTCGTCCGGGGCACTCATGTTTATCAATGGGCGACCGCTCTTGAGCGCGCGCTTGACCTGCGGCGATAACGTTCAGATGGGCGATGATAACGTTCAGATGGGCGATGTCCTCTGGCGATTCGAAAACTGGCAGGCTCCAGTCGACGTGGCAACGGACGATTTCAGGATCGCGCCGCCGGTCGAGCCCCACTCCAGGTGGGTCGCCCCTTCCCGGACCGGCTGGGGAAACTGCGGAGCAGGCTCGGCCACGGCGAGCGCGGCCGCATGAGGAGCGCAGTTCTCATTGGATCAGTTTGCGAAGCGAATCGGGCAGGGGCAGTCCGGCGTAGATTGGCTCTCCTCCCTTCGGGATGCGGGTGCAGATGGACAGTCCGGTCGTGCTGGCATTGTCGGATGTGGCCGTGCGGGCGATGACCGTCTTTTTCAGAGCGTCCAACGCCTCCTGAGCGTTCGGGCCGATTCTGGTCAAAAAGTCGCCCAGATCGGCGAAGTCAGCGGTTGCGCCGAGCTGGTGGTCCACCTGCGGAACCGCGAGAGTGTCTTTCAGCGCGGTCTGAATCTGCTCTTTCGGGAGCCTTTCGCAGAGCTTGCCGAGCTTCTCGAGGAGGTCATCGAGCTGGTCCAGGTCGATCGCGGCCAGCGTCGGAACGCCCGCCTTCTCGGCCAGCTGAACCATTCTCGAGCCAATTTCCCGGGGCGTTCCGCCCTGTTTGGCAGCGTTCGCGAGCATCGCTCTCACGGGCATGTGGCCCGCTCCCATGCCCCCCGCGACCATCAGCTCCTCGCTGACGAGGGCGACGCGGGCTTTGCCCTCGAGCATGCTGAGCGCTTCGAGGTTGCCCATGAGGCAGCTTTCGAACACTACCACGTCCGGCTGGACCTTGCCGTTGAATGCGCCTGCCAGGTCCCTGGTCAGCATGCTGGCGACCTTCCAGGGGCCCCACCCGTGTCCGGTCAGGTAGGCGATGTTGGTGGCGCCTTCCTGGAAGTGAGATTGCATGAAGCTGCCCACCTCGCTGGCGGTGGCGGGTCTGATCTGGTCGCTCTGGCTCTGGACCGCAGAGTCGATCCCGTCGGTCTGGTCGGGCCCGATCTGGTAGGTGCGCGTCCCGGTCCAGAACGGCCCCGGGCTCGTGAAGGGCTGATGGGCCGCGCCTGCCAGGTTCTTGCCCGCCTCGATCGTGTACCCCTGGTAGACCAGGTAGCTGGTGACGAGCCCGCCCGCGATGAGTCCGGGGGTGCCAAACAGCGCCTGTCCGAGGACCGGCGGAGCGACGTGCATCGCCTTGGGGCGTGACGCAGCAGACGCGCGCACACAGCCGCGATCGCGAGGCCGGCGAAC
>QWHO01000023.1 GCA_021404945.1 bacterium CPR1 | reverse complement strand
TGCAGGAGTTCCCCGAGTCAGCGATGTGATCGTCCGTCGTCTCGGGCTGATCGGCTATGAGGCCGGTCAGCAGTTGCTCTCGCAACTGGTCGAGCAACGCAAGCAGGGCCTGATTCGAGACACTCTGCTCTTGCTGCGCCATCCGCCCACCATTACGGTAGGCTCCCGGGGGCAACTCGAGGACTTGCTTGTGTCCCGTGAAGAGCTCAATCGCCGGGGAGTGGAGCTGCATGCCAGCAACCGGGGGGGCCAGCTGACCTATCACGGTCCGCAGCAACTCGTCGGCTACTGCATCTTCGACCTTGCCGCCGGGGACCGGGCCGACATGCATCGCTACCTGCGCGACCTCGAGCAAGTCGTGCTCGACCTCCTGGCCACCTACGAGCTCGCCGGCGAGCGGGTAAGCGGCCGCACCGGCATCTGGGTCCGGGGCCAGAAAATCTGTGCTCTGGGCGTGCGGGTCAGCCGCTGGGTCACCTCCCACGGACTGGCCCTGAATGTGGGCGACGATCTGTCCGGCTTCAAGCTGATCGTGCCGTGCGGGATCCGCGACGCCGGCGTCACCTCGCTGGCCAGGGAACTGGCCCGCACTCCCCCGATGGAGGAAGTGGAGCAGCGCCTCGAGGACGCGTTTCGGGTCCGCTTTGAGGAGCACTAAACGGCTTCAGGCCAGCGGCCCAGAGGTCTCAGAGGAAGACCTCCGCCGTTGACCCATTGCCGATAAGGAACTGGTCGCTCAAAACGCCTCAACGGCTCCCTTTGCTTGAGACGACGCAGGAGCTCCTCCATTCCCGGGCGAGCCAGGATGGTGCGGGATTTGACGCCACGCTCGGCCAGGTCACGCAGGGCTGTTCGCACGATGGGCTCCTGGGCAGTTCTGACGGCAAGCTCTCGAGCCGATTCGCTCCACAGGTGTCGCGCCAGGGCCCAGTAGTGCTGAGCATATTCCTGGCGATCGGGCGGGCCGGGTTGGGGCGCGCTGGGGGGTGGAATTGGGCGCTTGAACCCGGCAGTTACGTAGGGGCTCAGCATCATTCCTCGGAGCAACAAGATTGCGGCCTTCTCGATCTGACCCCGGTCGAAGTGAATGGCTGCGCGATTCAAGAGCCCGAGTGGCTCGTCGCCCAGTAGATGATAGTGCTCAAGTGCTTCCTCGAGACGCCCAGCGCCGTGCACGGCCAGTGCAAGCGCGACCTGTCCTTCCCTGCATGGGGTCTTTTCCTGGCATGCCCGAAAGGCTTGGAGCGCCTCCTCAGGGCGGCCGAGATGGATTCGCAATAAGCCGAGGTTGTAGAGTGATAGCCAGTAGGGCCGTGCCTTCTCTTCGCTGGGCTCCAAGCGTCTGCGCCTGTGCGGGAGCTGATGGAAAGCGAGCTGGCTGGCCTCGAGGTAGCATTGTTCGGCCGCCTCGAACTGTTGCAGATACACGAAGCCGTTGCCGGCTTCGATCAGCTGGTCGGGGCTCGATCCCTGGGACTGTCTGACTTCGTCAAGCAGCGACAGTGCATCGGTGTGGTTGCCACAGGCCAGTTCCTGGAAGGCCAGATTGCAGGTCTCTGTCTCGCATCGCTTCGCTCCGAAACGAGCTTCCAGGGCCCTCAGCTCGAGCCGGGCCAGCCGAAGCACCTGGGGGTCGTCCTCCCTATCCAGGAGATCAGTCAGTTTGGAGGCGACTTGCTTGATTCGATGGAGCCGCTCGAGCCTGCCCGGCTTGTTGCGCTCCTCGTTTGTCGAGCCAACCAACTCGAATGCCTGGCGGCGAAGCCGCTTCCAGTCGATGACGACCTGGGGATAGCGGAGCTCGAGCTGAGTCTTGAGGCCCTCCCAGCCTGACTGGCTGAGGCTACGATGAAGTGCGGCTCGGTCCTGGAAGTCGAGCACCCGCCTCTGCCGTGGCCGGCCCGCGCCATCGCGGTAGGAATGCAGCAACACGATCTTTTTCCCTTTCTGCACCAGGAACACAGGTCTCTCCTCATCTGGTCAGACTTTGCAGCGAGTCGCCTTTGAAATCCGCTGGATTACCGCACGTGCAGCCTTCAGCGTTCAGCGTTCAGCGTTCTCCAGGTTGGGCCAGCCAGTGCGACGAGCCAGCCGGTCAGTGACCAGTACCGCCTCGCTTGCCACGAATCCGCCGTCCCGGAGGGGGAAGGTTGTTCGGACTGTCCTCAGGAAACTTGTAGTTCTAAATTTGCTTATTTAGAACTACAAAAGATTCGAGCAACATTCCGACATTACCTCCCCGATGTGCGGGGCTGGGCGGGCAGGGCAGGTTGGGCAGGTTGGGCAGGTTGGGCGGGTTGGGCGGGTTGGGCGGGTTGGGCGCGGCCGCGTCTGTGTCTCTCTCACGAGGTCGGGTGGCTCCGTGGGTGAGCCTCGGAGACGGCGTTGCGGAGAGGTTCTCAGGAGGTGAATCAGGCAGGACTTAACGCACTTACGCGAGCAGGGACTTGCGCAGGCGGTCTAGCTGGGTGGGGCTGAGGTCGGGGTGCAGGGGCAGGTAGATGGTTTCGGCCAGCATCCGATGGGCCTGGTGGGCCGGCTGCCCGCCTTCGCGCGAGGGGACCACCACGAGACTGCTGCCCGGCGTAGCGTCAAAGCCTGCCTGGCGAAGGGCCGTGAGCCGCTCGCGGGCCAGAACCGGCACAACCCAGTGATGGTGCACGCTCGCCCCGCGCCCGGGCCAGCTCAGCCTGGGCGGCAAGCTCGCCAGAAAGCCGGCTCGAAAGCGGCGTCGGCATTCGAGTCGGATGGGGTCGAAGGCGGCCAGTCGACGGGCCAGGAACTCGAGCAGGGCCGGGCTGGGGCGGCGCCGGATGGACTCGAGCAGATGGTTGGCTGGAAAGCTGCGGGTGGTCTGGCGCAGCACCTGATCATAGTCCAGGCCCAGGAGAGCGCACAGGGCGACGAAGCCATCCAGGCAAACAGAACGACCCAGGAGCTGCAGAACCAGAACCTTCAGGGCCCGCCGCCCCAACTCCAGATCGGACTGGGCTGGCCAGCGCGACTCGATCGCTCGCACACAGAGAGGCGGAGCGCCTCGACTAAATCCTCAGCTCGAAGGTCGAAGCGATGCCGGGGAACCAATTCAGGCTGGCTTGCGGGTGCGGGCGGCCAGAACCTCGCCCAGATAGCTCCAGGCCTTGCCGGGCTCGCCCTCCACCGTGGTGGAGTACTTCTTGGCCAGGTCGACCTCGCGCTTGCCCATCAGGGCCATCGGCTGGGTGAGCGCCACCCGGAAAACGCGGACCGAACGGTCATCTCCCACCGCTGCCAGGATGCCCGAGTCGGGCGAGAAAGAGAGGTAGCGGCACTGCTGCCACGAGCCGAGATCGGCCACCTCCCGCGTCTCTGGCATGCTGAACAGGCGAATGCGCTTGTCTCGCTCACCCGCAGCCAGGATCTGCCCGTTGGGAGCAAAGGCCATGGTCCACGCTTCTCTCTTACAGATCGCGTCCTGCCCGTTTCCCTTGACCGGCCAGAGGACGGCATGGTCGGCACCGGTGGCGGCCAGGAACTCCCCGTCGGCGGAATAAACCGGGGAGGGGAAGTTGAGGTAGGTGGGCGGCAGGTCGCGAATCTGGCGTCCAGTGGCCATTTCATAGATGGCAACGCGCATCTGGGACTCCTTGTCCTCCTGAGCCTTCAAAAGGACCAGGGCGACCGTGTCGTGGGTGGGCGAGTAGACCGGGGTGGCCATATCCACACCCTTGCCCATACGGACTTCGCATACCTGACGACGGGTAGGAGGATCGAAGATCTGCAGGGGCGAGTTCTCGCGCTTCACCAGCAGGAACTTGCCGTCCAGCGACAATGAGACGTGGGTGACCGCCTCGCCGCCGGTGCGGCGCTCGAGGAAGTGCAGCATCTGCCCGGTCTCCACATCCCAGATGCGCACCGAGGCGTCCTTACCACCCGAGATCAAGAGCTTGCCGTCGGCCGTGAAGGCACAACTGGTCACCAGATCATCGTGACCGGTCAGGGTGTGGCGGATTTCGCCGGACAAAGGCTCGATCAGCCGGATCTTATCATCGGAGAACCAGCAGGCGATCACCGAGTCGGCCGGCGAGCTGAGGATGGCCGGGGAGGTGCCTTCACTCCACTCCCAGCGGAATTTGGAGACCAGATCGCCGGTGTGCAGGTTCCAGACGCGGATAGCGTCCTGAGAGCTGGTGGTGCAGAACTTGAAGTCGGGAGAGACGGTACGCGATTCCACAGGCACGGGAGCGGTGGGTTGGATGCGTTGCATGGTGCGCTCGTCGGGGGCGTGCCAGACGTTGATGTCTCCGCCCGCGTCAATGGTCACCAGGTTCTGCCCGTCGGTCGAGAAGATCAAGCTCACGCCTTTGCCTCGATGGGAAAGGCTGCCCACCTGGACCGGCTGAGGGATCATCAAGGGCCAGTCGGGAGCCGGGCTCAAACTGCACAGCTTGGAGTAGGTGGCCTGGTCGCCCGGATCGGCCGGCTGGAAACTGGACTGTTGTAGGAAGCCCAGCAGGCCTACCGACCAGTGGAGCGGACACAGGAGAATGTGCTTGTAGACCTCCTCCAGGTCGCCCGCCTGCACCAGGCCCGCGAAAAGGTCTTTCCATTCCGCTTCCCCGTAAGAGGCCCACTTGGAGACTTCGCCCGCCTCGGCCAGTGTGGCTCCCTTCAAGCCTCCGAACATGCCCATGATTTTCTTGAACACGCTTTCTAGCCTCCCTCGCCCCCTGGCTCCTCATCTCCGGTGTTCATCTGGCGCAGCCAGACCACCCGCTGCGGATAGGGAATCTCTATGCCTTCTCTGTCAAAGCGCTCCTTAATCCGCAAGAGCAGCTCGCGACGAACCGGGAACTGCATCAGCGGAAAGGTCCGCACCATCATTCGCACCACCAAGGACGACTCGCCCAGTTGATCGAGCCCGAGCACCTCGGGAGGCTCAGCCACCTTGTCCGGCCAGTCGGCCAGAAGCTTCTGGGCCTCTTGCTCGACCACTTCGAGCGTTCGGCGGATGTCGGCGTTGTAGCTCACGGGGATTTGCAGGTCCACCTGAGACCACGTGTTGGACAGGTTGCTCACCATCCGCAAGGTCGAGTTCGGGATGGTGATCAGGCTCCCCTCCACATCGCGGATGCGGGTTACGCGCATCGTGAAGGCCTCCACCCGGCCCTCAGCACCCTGGATCCGGATCAGATCCCCCACTCCAAACTGGTCCTCCAGCACGATGTTGATCCCGGCGACCCAGTCCTTGAGCATGTCCTGGGCGGCCAGTCCGACGGCAGCCGTGGCGAAGCCCGCCCCGGTCACGATAGCCCAGAGATCCACCCCCAGTGCTCCGAAAAAGATCAAGACGGCGGCCAGAATGACGACCAGCCCCACGGCGATTCGCGCCAACTGGTGATACATCATCAACTGCTGACGCCAGCGCGGTCCTGAGGCAGGGTTGCTCTCGTTGTAACGCTCCATGGCCGCGAAGTAGTAACGCAAGGTTCGGCGGCCTACGCCCAGCGCAAGGTAGGTCAGCATGATGACCATAGCAAGCCACAGCAGGGGAATGACCACCTTGCTCGTCACCCAGAGACCGGCCGGTCGGGTCCTTGGGAAGCTGGTCAGGGCCAGGGCCAGGAAGGACGTCCAGATGACGAACCGAGGGCTCCAGCCGGGAAGTCGGAGGAAGCGTCGGAAGGCCCAGACGCTTGCCAGGTCCACCGCCACGGCGAGCAAAGCGGCCATCGCCAGCCACTTGAGCAGCCAGATCAGGTGCCCTTCGGCCCGTTCGGCGGCAGCCAGCTTGAAGGAGGTTCTCAGGGCCTTCAGCCAGCTCTGGCCAAGCTGCTCCCTGGTCTGGCCGTTGGCCACCAGGTCGCTGTCGAGAATCGGGATGTGGACTTTCCCCTGCACGACCACCTCGGAAAGGTCTTTGTCGTCGCGCTGGATCTTGATGCTGGGCTCTCCAGGAAAGTCAGCGTCGATCAACTCCTGGAGTTCGGCCTGCAACTCCTGGGCGCGGGCGGACGCGTCCAGGCTGTCGGTAGGCCCGACGGTGAGCACCGGCAGGCCGTCGAGCTGGACCACGGCCTGGGGAGGAACCTCATTGGCGGCTCGCAGCCCAGCCGCATCGACCGGGGTCGGCACCGGATCCCCGTCCGGCGTGCCCTGCGGCGTGGGAGAGGGAGGCTGGGCCAGAGAAAGAGCGCTCAGACCAATGAGCAGATAGACGCCCAGAGCTCGAAGGAGAAGCCTCATCGGCTGCAGGTCAGCGAGAAACCGCCTGCTTCAAGCTTGCCAGGTAGCCTTCCAGGCGGTCCAGGCCGGCATCGATCTGCTCGAGCGAGGTAGCGAAGCTGAGGCGGATTTGGTCTGGTCCCCCGAAATCCTCGCCCGGCACGACTGCCACCTGGGCGTGCTCGAGCAGGCTCTCGGCGAAGGCGGCCGCTGAGTCGAGCAGGCGTCCCTTCGGATCGAGCTTGCCGAAGACGGCCTCGCTGATGTCGGGGAAGACATAGAATGCTCCTGTAGGGCGCGGGCATCGAATGCCCGCCAGCGAGCTGAGCCGTCGATGGATGTGGGCGCCGCGCTGGGCAAAGGCCTGGCGCATCTTCTCCACCTCGTCCTGGGGGCCATCCAGGGCGGCCGCCACAGCCGGGTAGCAGAAGCTGGTGATGTTGGAAGTCATCTGGCCCTGCAGGCCGTCCATGGCTTTGATCAGACCGGGCTCGGCCACGGTGAAGCCGATGCGCCAGCCGGTCATGGCATAGCTCTTGCTCAGGCAGTTGAAGGTGACCGTCTGCACGGCCGGGTTCAAGGTGGCAAAGCTGACGAAGGGATCCTCGCCATAGACCAGCCGCTCGTAGATGTCGTCGGCAAAGACGATCAGGCTGGGGTGGCGCGCCACCACGTCGGCCAGAGCTTTGAGCTCGGCCGGGGAGTACATCGTGCCGGTGGGATTGGAAGGCGAGTTGATCACCAGCACCCGACTCTGGGGCGTAATGGCCTGCTCGAGTTGCTCGGGGGTGATCTTGAAGTCGTTCTCCACCCCGGCCGGAATTTCGCGCACCGTGGCACCGGCCAGACGGGCCTGCTCGGGGTAGCTGACCCAGTAGGGGGCGGGCAAGAGCAACTCGTCCCCGGGATCGATGACCGCCATGAAGGCCAGGTAGAGGGCGTGCTTGCCCCCGCAAGAGATCAGAACGTTCTCAGGTCCGCTCGGCAGGCCGTGCCGGGTGGTCATGTAGCGAGCTACCGCCTGGCGCGCTTCCGGGGTGCCGGCACACGGCTCGTACTTAGTTTTGCCCTGTTCCAGGGCCTGGATGGCGGCAGCCTTGATGTGAGCCGGCGTGTCGAAGTCGGGTTCGCCTGCCCCGAAGCTGATCACGTCCACCCCGGCGGCTTTCAAAGCCTTCGCCCTGGCCGTGACGGCCAGGGTACTGGATGGCTTCAGGGCTCGGACTCGAGCGGAAAGATCCATGCCTTAGCTGAGCGAAAACAAGGCGCTGACGGCGGCGTACTTGCTTTGCTGGGCGTAGAGGGTGGCCGAGAGGGCCAGTGCAGTGCGCTCCACCCCGGCCGCCTCGACCGACTGGAGCGCCTGCTCGACCTGCTCCTGGGTGGGGTTCTTGCTCAGGGTCTCGGCGAAACCGAGCACTGCCTTGATCTGTTTGGGCTCGACCTGCATCAGGCCACCCAGGCGATGGATCTCGGCTTCTTCCGGCTCTTTCAGGGCGCCGTCAGCCCAGGCCATGTTGGCCAGATCGAGCAGGAGACTGAACTTCAGGCGGCTCTCGGCAAAGCGCTTGATGACGTGCTCCATCTCCTCGGGGGAGGCGGTGCAGGAGGCCATCACCTGCCCACGCGCTTCTGGACCGAGCACAAAGTGAAGGCTGAGCGCTCGAATGGCGTAGATCTCCTCGGTCGTCACATCGCCATCCGCCCCGGCCATGGAGGCCACCACCATCATGTACTCGGTGCGCTCGGATTCGTTGTAGTCGGTCAGGTGCGGATTGGACACGGCTCGCTCCTTCGGATTGAATGCAGGTTGGGCGGGGCATTCGCTCGTGGCGAGGGCTTTCCTGCGGGGCTGCGAATCACCCTCGGTGGTCTGGCTTCTCTTGCTCTGGGCGCTCAGCGCTCAGCCCGATATCGAGGATGTGCTGGCTATGCGCCGGATGGCCATGAACGGGGGCATCGATCTGGCCCATCCCATCCCCCGGAGTCTTCTGGCCAAGCCATACCGAGCACCGGTCCTGGAGCCCTGGTTTTTGCCCTACGAAGAGTGGGAGACCGAATACAGCGAGTATTTCCTCCGTCACTACGGCGATGCACGAGTTCGTTTCCGTCCCAGCGCCATCTGCGTGCACTTTACGGTCACCTCGTCGGCCACCGGGGTCTACAACGGATTCGTGCGCGGGGGGGGCATGTGGAACGGAACCGGGGTAAGCTTCGGCCACCCCAGCGTTCACCTGATGGTGGACAAAGACGGCACGGTCTACCAGCTCTTGCCGCTCGATTTTCGCTGCACGGGGGCCTACGGGGTCAATCACAAGGCCCTTTCGGTCGAGCTGGTGGCCCTCGATCAGAAAGACCTGCTCAGTCGGCCTCGCCAGCTCCACGCCTCGTTTTGCCTGGTGCGCTGGCTGATGCGTCGCTTTTCCATTCCGGCCCGGCAGGTCTACGGACACAACGACGTTTCTCTGGGACGCACTGTGGTGGCTGATTTTCTCGACCTGGCCGACAAGAAGTGGCCCAACGGCTATCCCCCCGAGGCTCGCCGCACCGATCCGGGCTGGATCTATTTGCGCTGGCTGCACCTCTGGCTGCAGGCGCACCGATAAAAAAGGGCCGGTCCTTCGCGGACCGGCCCTTCCTCAGGTCTACCTCGCGAGATCAGTACTCGGGAGCAGCCGTCTTGCCCTTCTGATCCTCAGGAAGCTCGGCCACCAGGGTCTCGGTGGTGAGCACCATCGCGGCGATGGAGGCGGCGTTCTGAAGGGCGGTGCGGGTCACCTTGGCAGGATCCACGATACCAGCCTTCATCATGTCCACATACTCGCCGGTGAGGGCGTTGAAACCATGACCGCTCTTGAGCTCCTTGACCTTCTCAACAACCACCGAGCCTTCCGCGCCGGCATTGGAGGCGATGGTCTTGAGCGGGCTCTCGAGCGACTTGCGCACGATTTCCAGCCCCAATGCCTCCTCGCCCTCGAGCTTGAGGCTCTTGAGCTTGTCGAGCAGGTGCACGAAGGTGGCGCCGCCGCCAGGGACGATGCCCTCTTCGACGGCCGCGCGGGTGGCCGAAAGAGCATCCTCGATGCGATGCTTCTTCTCCTTGAGCTCGGTCTCGGTAGCGGCGCCCACGCGGATGACGGCCACGCCGCCCACCAGCTTGGCCAGCCGCTCCTGCAGCTTCTCGCGGTCGTAGTCTGAGTCGGTCTCCTCGACGGCGCGCTTGATCTGGTCGATGCGGCCCTTGAGGTCGGCCTCGGAGCCCTTGCCCTCGACGATGGTGGTCTCGTCCTTGGTGATCTTGACCTTGGAGGCCTGACCCAGAACTTCCAGACCCACCTTGTCGAGCTTGTGGCCCAGCTCGTCGGAGACCACCTGACCGCCGGTCAGGATGGCGATGTCCTTGAGCATCTCCTTGCGGCGGTCACCGAAGCCAGGAGCCTTGACGGCCGCAGCCTGCATGGTGCCTCGCAGCTTGTTGACCACCAGCGTGGCCAGCGCCTCGCCCTCGAGGTCCTCGGCAATGATGACCAGGGGGCGCTGCATCCGCACCAGCTTCTCCAGCAGGGGCAGGAGATCGGAAACTGCGCTGATCTTCTTCTCGCAAATCAGGATGTAGGGGTCGCTGAAGACGGCTTCCATCTTCTCGGAGTCGGTCACGAAATACGGGGAGATGTAGCCCTTGTCGAACTGCATGCCCTCGACGTGCTCGAGCTCGGTGTGCAGAGTCTTGGACTCTTCCACCGTGATGACCCCGTCCTTACCGACCCGCTCCATCGCGTCAGCCACAATCTTGCCGATAAAGGCATCGTTGTTGGCCGAGATGGCCGCAACCTGGGCGGTGGCCTCTGCGGTCTCGACCTTGACCGAGACCTTCTTGATCTCCTCGACGATCTTGACCACGGCCTTCTCCATGCCCCGCTTGAGGAACATCGGATTGGCGCCGGCAGTGACCTGGCGCATGCCCTCGTGCAGCATGGCCTGAGCCAGCACGGTGGCGGTGGTGGTTCCGTCGCCGGATACGTCGTTGGTCTTCGAGGCCACTTCACGCAGCAATTGGGCGCCAAGATTCTCGAACGGGTCGTCGACTTCGATCTCCTTGGCTACCGTGACTCCGTCCTTGGTCACGGTGGGACTGCCGAACTTCTTGTCGAGCAGCACATTGCGTCCGCGCGGTCCCAGAGTGACCTTGACGGCATCGGCCAGCCTGTTGGCGCCGGCTTCCAGTTTCTTACGGGCATCCTCATGATAGAGGATCTGTTTTGCAGCCATGGGTTCTCCTTGATTGATGAATTGTGTTGGGGTCCGTCAGGGATCAGGAAAGGATGGCGAAAATCTCGCTCTCCTTGATAATGAGGTAGTCTTCCCCATCGATCTTGACCTCGGTGCCGGTCCACTTGCCATACAGCACGCGGTCGCCCTCTTTCACGGTCAGCGGGGTCACGACGCCTTTGTCGTTGGTGATTCCCTTGCCGACGGCGATCACTTTGCCCTGCTGGGGCTTCTCCTTGGCGGTGTCCGGCAGAATCACTCCCCCGGCGGTCTTCTCTTCCTGGGGCATCGCCTGCACGATAACGCGCTCGCCCAGCGGGCGCAGATTCAGCTTGGTTTTGGTGGCCATTTAGCTCCAACCTCCATCATGAGTTAATAAAACGTATACGGGATCGCAGACAGGGTAGCCGAGGCCCCGTTAGAGAATGCTAGGAGAAGTGTTAGAGTTGCATTAGAGCCGCGAAGCCCGCAACTTGCAGCGGCCCGACTAAAGTCGTATTCTTTGGTTATGAGCCTCAGCACCGTGGCCACCCGGAAGTTTACCCCGGATGAGTACTACCGGATGGCTGATATGGGCATCTTCGCACCTGGCGAGCGCGTCGAGCTGATCGAAGGAGAGATCGTCCCGCTGAGCCCCCAGAACAAGCCGCACGCTTCCCGAACGGGACGGATCAACACGCTGCTGGTCCGAGCCTATGGCGACACCCACGACGTCCGCGTGCAGTTACCGCTGAGCCTTCCCCCGGCCAGCGAGCCCGAGCCCGATTTCGCCGTGGTGCCCATCGCCTGGGTGGAAGAGGCCGCTCGTCACCCTCAGAACGCCGATCTGGTGCTGGAGTTGGCCGATACCTCCCTGCGTTACGACCGCACCGAGAAGGCCAGTGTCTACGCCAAGGCGGGCATCCCCGAGTACTGGGTGCTGAACCTCGCCCAGCAGTGCCTGGAGGTTCACCTCGACCCGGGCCCCGACCCGGAGGCACCCTTTGGCCACGCCTACCGCTCCCGCCGGGTCTACCAGGCAAGCGAGCAGGTGGTCCCTTCCCGCCTGCCTGGCAGCTTCAAGGTCCGCGACCTGCTCGGGTAGGTCCACGCCACGCCCGTGCCCCTCGGGCAAGAGAGAGGGCAAGAGCGAGTCCCAAAGCTCCAGTTGGGGCGGGGTCAAGTGCAGCCACCAGGCTTGCACAAGAGGCTTTTCTTTTCAAGCAAGCTTCCCAGGTCGGCATTCCGGGCTCAGAAAAAATGTTCGTCGAAAGTCTGGACGACGGGGGTCCTGACGGATATAATCTCGCGGTTTCCTGTTTGAAATCCATCCATATCGGAGTGTTTATCTCATCATGCGTAGAGAAATCGACGGCTGGTACAGCCCGTCCCTGGGCAGCTACATGGATATCGTTACTTACGGTCACTGGGGCTTCCCGCTCCTGTTGTTCCCCACAGCTGCTGCCGACTTCCTCGAGTATGAGCGCTTTCTCATGCTCGACGCCCTGGAGCACCAGATCAACGCGGGCAAAGTCAAAGTCTTCTCGATCAACAGTATCAACAAGGAAGCCTGGCTCAATCGCCATCAGCATCCTTACTGGATGGGCGTGCGCCAGGCCCAGTACAATAGCTATCTAGAGAACGAGGTGATCCCCTATATCTGGAACAGCTGTGGCGGCCGGGTGGGCGTCATCACCTCGGGTGCCAGCCTGGGCGCCTTCCACGCGATGAACCAGGTGCTGCGGCGGCCCGACCTGTTCGCCGGGACCATCGCCATGAGCGGCTGCTACGACATCCGTGAGTACTTTCATGGGGAAGGCTACGGGGACGAGAACATCTTCTTCAACAACATCGTGGAATATCTCCCCGGCCTGAACGGTGGCTTCCTGCACATGCTGCGCCACAAGGAGCACATCCACATCGTCACCGGCCAGGGCGACTATGAGAATCCCAATGCCAGCCGCCACCTGTCATGGTTGCTGCACACCAAGGGCATCCCTCACGAGCTGGACATCTGGGGCTACGACATGCCTCACGACTGGCCCACCTGGCGCTCGATGCTGCCCTATTACGTGGAGAGTCGCTTTTGAATGAACCCGGACGGACCACCGGGAAAAAGCCCGCCACGCGGCGGGCTTTTTTTATGCCACGCGAGACAACAAGACCCGCCGGGCCAGGGCACGCAGCATCGCGTTGAGACGCCTCGGTTGCTCCCACATGGCCACGTGACCGCCCAGCGGGAAGACGGTCAGCTCTTGCTCGGGAAGCAGCTGGGCCATGCGCAGGCCCGAGGTGACAGGAATCAGCGGATCGAGCGCCCCCAGCACTACCAGGGAGGGCACCTCAATCTTCGGGTAGCAGTCCCACACGTCCCACTCTTTAAGGGTGTAGTAGAGCATGTGCTGGCTGACCTCCGAGTTGGTGGAGACCAGGTTGGGCATCGACTCGCTCAGGAGGTGGGCCCGTGAGCTCATCAGCTGCAGGAGCCGGTAGGTAGGCCCCTGGGGAATCGAGCCGGCTGTGTTCAAGAAGGCTACCGCCGCCGTGCGGTCGGGCATGGAGGCGGCCAGCCGAGCCCCCACGCAGCCCCCGAACGAGTGCAACACCAGTACGAACCGGCCCGGCAGCACCTCGGTAACGAACTCCTCCAGGTCGGTCTCGAAATCGGCCAGTTGGGAGGGCCCTGGCCAGGGAGAGGAGCCGTGGCCCCGCATGTCCAGGGCCACCACATGATATTCGCTGGAGAGGTCGGCCAACTGGGGCGTAAAGTTGGTCCAGCTGCCCGAGCAACCGTGCACGAAAAAAATGGTGGGCCCGCTGCCGGCTTCCACCCACTTGAGCCAGTGCCCTGGCGTCCTCTTGGAATGAAAGAGGTGATGACGCAACTTCATACTTGAAGTTTACTCCCAGATCGCCCCTCTGGCCAGGGGCATTTGCCCTATGCCCTGCAGGGTCGCTTCAGCCAGGGTTCGAAGTGCGCCTGCCTATGTCATACCAATACATCTTCACCATGCACGATCTGCGCAAGGTGTATCAGCAAAAGGAAGTTCTCAAGGGCATCACGCTGGCCTTCTTCCCGGGCGCCAAAATCGGGGTTCTGGGCATGAACGGTGCTGGGAAAAGCACGATTTTGCGCATCATGGCCCTGGCTGACCGCGAGTTTGACGGCCATGCCGAGCTGGCCGAAGGCGCCACCGTCGGCTACGTGCCCCAGGAGCCCCCCCTGGACGAGTCGCTCAACGTGCTGGACAACATCCGCGCGGGCGCGGCCGACGTCACCGAGCTGATGCGCCAGTATGACGAGGTCAACGAGCAGCTTGGCGAGGAGATGGACGAGGCCAGAATGGAGAAACTGCTGGCCAAACAGGGCCGCCTCATGGAGGAAATCGAGGCCTGCGACGGCTGGGAGCTCGACCGCATCATCGAGATCGCGGCCAGGGCCATGCACCTGCCGCCGCTGGACAGCCCGGTCACCATTCTCTCCGGCGGCGAGCGTCGCCGCGTGGCCCTGTGCAAGGTGTTGCTGCAACAGCCCGATCTTCTGCTCCTGGACGAGCCCACCAACCACCTCGACGCCGAGTCAGTCGCCTGGCTCGAGCAGCACCTGGCTCAGTACGAGGGCACCGTGGTGGCGGTCACCCACGATCGCTACTTCCTCGACAACGTGGCCGGCTGGATTCTCGAGTTGGACCGGGGGCGGGGCATCCCGTTCAAGGGTAATTACAGCTCCTGGCTGGAGCAAAAGCAAGCCCGCCTCGAACAGGAGGAAAAGTCCGAGTCGGCCCGTCAGAAGTCGCTCAAACGTGAGCTGGAGTGGGTGCGCCTTTCGCAGAAAGCTCGCCAGGCGAAGAGTAAAGCCCGTCTGGAAGCTTACGAGAAGATGGCCGCTCAAGTCTATGAGGATCGGCCCGAGACGGTCGAGATCCAGATCCCCCCCGGTCCACCCCTGGGCACGATGGTGGTGGGGGCCGAGAACCTGAGCAAGGGTTACGGAGATCGCAAGCTGATCGACAGCCTCTCCTTCCAGTTGCCCAAGGGCGGCATCGTGGGCATCATCGGGCCCAATGGCGCCGGGAAGACCACGCTGTTTCGCATGATCGTAGGGCAGGAGCAGCCCGACTCGGGCAGCCTGAAGGTGGGCGACAGCGTCAAGCTAGCCTACGTGGACCAGTCGCGCGACGATCTGAACCCGGATCGCAGAGTCTTCGAGGAGATCGCCGACGGCAAGGAGGATATCGAGATCGGTGGCCGCTCGGTCAACGCGCGCGCCTACGCCTCGCGCTTCAACTTCAAAGGATCGGACCAGCAGAAGCGCGTGCACGAGCTCTCGGGGGGTGAGCGCAACCGCCTGCATCTGGCCAAGGTGCTCAAGAGTGGCGGCAACGTGCTGTTACTCGACGAGCCCTCCAACGACCTGGACGTGGATACGCTGCGCGCCCTGGAGCTGGCCCTGCTCGACTTTCCCGGCTGCGCCGTGGTGATCAGCCACGACCGCTGGTTCCTGGACCGAATTGCCACCCACATTCTGGCTGCCGAGGGGGACGGAAAGTGGTTCTTCTTCCCGGGCAACTACAGCGAGTATGAGGAGCACAAGCGCAAGCGGCTTGGTGAGGCGGCTTTCGCTCCCCACCGCTACCGTAAGCTGCGCCACGACCAGTAGCAGAGGGATTCCCGGCAACCGGTCTTGCATCAGCCTGGCGGTCCCCAAGCACCTGCACGAGCGGTCCGCTCGCTCTACCAGCCGAAATGGTCGCGCAAGGCCAGGTAGAACTCGGGGCAAATCACCAGGTTTCCGTGCAGGGCGTATTTCTTGTCTTGAAGCATCTGCACGGGCATTCCGGGGAGCTCGAGGCTGGAGGCGGCCACCATGCCGTCGCCCCACGTGGGCTGCAGCATGAAGCGATTCCCCACGGTGGCCTTGAGGTCGGTGCCGAAACAGCGGGCAGATTCCAGGCGAGACCGCTGCTCGGCCCAGCGCTGGTTCAGGCGGGCCAGCTCGGGCGAGTTGGGAGCGAGCCATTTCAGGGCTGGCTCGTCATCGGCCTCGACATGCTTGAGGCCAAGCAGAAGGTCGACCGCGTAGCCGCGCGCCTTCCCCTCCAAGAGACCGATCGTGATGCGGGCCAGGCCCGAGCCGTGGTTGGGGGTGCCCACCATGTGAAGCTTGCCCACCGCCTCCCCGCCACGGTCCAGGTATTCTCGCGTGGTCAGGCCCCCCATGCTGAAGGCGGCCACATCGACTTTGCCCGTTCCTGTGACCTGGCGCAGCGCTTCGAGGTTTTGCGCCAGCTCGTCAGCGCCGCCCCTGTCGGGAGCCAGGTTGTTAGCCGAGAAGACGGACACGAAGAGCTTGCAATCTGGACCAACCCTCTCCACCGGCTGCCTGCACTCGCAATCGGCGTAGAAACGGCCCTGGCGGACGTAGTGGACGGGACCATTGTCGGGACTCAGCTTGTCGACCAGGGGGGTGAAACGCTCGATGGGGGTATGGAAACCGGGCACGAACATCACCGGCCTTTGCACCCGGGCCGCCGGCAGAGGGCCCAGCTCGCTGGCGGGCACGGCCGCCGGGGCAGGTTTGATCTTGCCCTCCAGCACCTTGCAGGCGCACGCGGCCAGGGGTCCGGTGGCAAACTGAGCGGCAGCCTCCAGGGCCGCTTCGATGCTCTGGCGGATCATGCCCAGTCGCCCAGGCTTGTCCGGGCGAGGTTGAGAGCCCGAGAGCTTGATCGATTCGGAGGGCTCCGGCCGGGGGCCCTCGGCTACGAGCGGCTCTCGGGCGGCTTTCAGGGGAGCCGTGAATCGGGTCACCGCGGCCGGCAAGATGCCTCGAAGATTCATGGCGCTCCCGCCTGTTTCTCGATCAGCAAGACCACCAGGTTGTCGCGCGCTCCCAGCACTCCGCGCAGTCCCAGGGCCGGATCGAGCGGTCCCTTGAAGAGCTGGACTCCCTTACCGTCGTAGGCGATCAACAAAGGCGCACCGTTCTCGCTACCCAGCAGCAGCATCCCTTCGCGGCCCACCAGGGGCCAGCCCCGCACCTGCTCCCAGCCCCACAGGGCCTCGCCGTTGGTGGGATCGTAGGCTACCAGCTCTTGCTTGACGGGGTCGTGCAGCACGGCGCTGCCCGCGAAGGAGGCCACCACCGAGCCGGTCAGGGTCCGGCCTGCAGCCAGGGGCTTGCCGGTGCGCAGCTCTCGCAGGTAGGTGCCTTCCTCGATGCTGATGGCGAGCCGACCGCTGCGGGCCAGGAAGCCTCCGGCATCGGTCGAGCTCCACAGCAGCCCTCCGGTGGTTGCGTCCAGGATGTGCAGCATGGGGGTCTCGGTGGCCCGCCCCACCACCATGGCTGCATCCACCTGCGGCTCGAGCAGTGGATGCTTCAGCCGCACCAGCTCGTCCTTGGGCTTGCCCGTCTGAGGATCGAGCCGCACCAGCACCGTGGCGGGTCCCTCCAGGGGCTTGCCCAGGCTCTGCTCATTGGCGGCTACCTGAAAAAGCCTGTCGCCGTCCACCAGGATGGTTCCCTGGTGCTGCCAGCGCAGCTCGCCGCCGGAGATCGCGTGGGCGAAGGTCTTGTTGCCAGGGCCGCGGGTCAGCACCAGGCCGCTGATGGCGGCCTGCACCTCCTCTTCGCCCGTGGTATCCACCCGCCAGATGGAAGCGCCCCGGTTCAGGTCGACCGCGGTCAGGTGGGCTCCGTCGCACCAGTAGAGCACCCCGTCGCGAGTGGTGAACTGGCGGGGATTGGAGGGGCGACCGAGGTCGAACTCGCGCTCTACTGTAAGCGTCATGCCATCGAAGAACTCCACATAGCGGCCCGTGCCCACTCCGGCTACGGGCTGGGAGGGCTTGCCGGGCAGGAAGGGGTCGGCCGTGGCCGGGGAGGCGGAGGGGCTGGGGCTGCTGGATCCGACTGCGAAAGGATTTTTGAGAGCCAGGGGTGAGGCGCTCGGGGATGGTGAGGCCGAAGGGGAGGCGGAGGGGCTCGGGCTGGCGTCGGGGCTGGGTGAGGGACTGGCGGTGGGGAGAGGAGTCTCATGCACTGGATCGGGCGCCGGCCAGGCCAGCAAGAAGAGGCTCATCCAACCCAGGCAGCAGAGCTGCACGAAGATGAAGAAGAAGGTGGAGCCGTAAACGACGGTCCAGGGGCGATCCGAGCTCTTGATCTTGCGCCGGCCAGCGACCAGCAAGCCCAGGGCCGCCCAGATGATGAGCAGGCCGACCAGGCCAGGGATTCCGGCCAGCAGTCCGAGCTTCCAGCCCGGATGCTGCTCGAGAACCCAGCCCAGGGGGCTTCTGGCCAGGTCGAGCGACATCCAGACCCAGCGATAGTGCCAGCTCACCGCCAGACACGACGCTGCCAGCAAAACGGCGCTCGCGCACAGCCCGGTGTGCATCCCCATCAGGTAGCGCTTGAGGGCGTCCTTCATCGCAACAGCACCGGAACAAGAAGATGAAGCAGGGCGGCCACGCCCGCAAGGTGCACGAGCGCGATCAGCAGCGGCAACACCCAGCCCTGGCGAAGCGAGGCCTTGCGCAGATAGCCCACCAGCAGCCAGCCCAGGGCAAGCAACAGGGCCGCGCCGACCGCGATGGAGGCCTTCGTGTAGTTCAGCGAGCTGACCCAGAAAGCCACGACCAGGGAAGGCTCGCGTTTCTCGACCAGCAGGGTGCTGGCCGCCCCGGGGGTCAGAAAATGGAACAGGGCCAGCCATCCCGCCACCGCCAACCAGAACGACAGTGCCAGACAGAAGTTTAGAAGCCGAATGTCGGAGATGCCCGGGGGCTGGTTGGACTTCATCTGGTTGGAGGATTCGCCGTCAGGGGAGAGCTGCCTCCAGGACCTCGCGGCGCAGCCGCTCGTCGATCAGCCTGGCCAGCGACCCTCCGGGGTGGTCCTCGGTAGCCGCGAGTGGACAGACCAGGACAGAATCCTGGACCGTGCGGGCCTCCCGGTCGTAGATTCGCTGGCGGCCCTGGTGGCTGGTGAATCCACGGCGGTGGACCCCCTCGGGAGGGCGATAGCCTTCCAGGGCCACCGGTTGCACCGCCACCAGCAGGCCCAACAACTCGTTAGGGTTGGGCCCGGTAAAGGCCTGCGGACCCGACTCTCCCAGCAGGCGGGCGGCCGCCAGTCGCCCATTGAAGCTCAACAACACGCCCAGAACCGAGGACTGGCCGGCCAGGAAGCTGTCCAGCTCGGCTCGCCGCTCCAGGGGGGCGCTCGGATCGCCTTTGCGGATGCGCACGCTTTCCAGCTTGAGCTTCCAGCCGTAGCGCTCGGCCAGCGAAGCGTAGGCGCGCGCCAGGAGCATCACCAGCTCGGCTCGCTCGCCGAAAATGCCCACGGTGGCCAGGCGTCCGGGCTTCTGGCGCTCGTAAAGGTCGAGCAAGAGGGCTTCCAGCTCGCTCTCGGCCCGGCCCTGGGCGGCCAGCAACTGATCGGCATCGAAGCCTGCGCCCCGGCGGCTCTCGGAGAATTGCACAAGAGCACTCTCCTCTAACTGCTCCACCTGGCTCAGCCACTGGCTCAGACGCTCCAGCAGCCCCTGAGCGGGATGATAGAAAGGCTGCTTGCGAGGTTGTCGCTTGCGTTGAGAGTGGATTTCGTTGTGCACGGCCGTCACCAGCGGACCAGACTGCACCTGGCGGCCCAGCCGACGGGTGCTGCTGATCCGGTCCACGGACGTGCCCGCCCAGCGGGCCCGGGCCAGCGGATCATAGCCGGTCGAGCGCACGGCGGTCGTCAGCTTGAGATCGCCCTGTACGGTAACGTCCAGGGGAAGCTCGGGGGGATGGCGGTTCAGCTCCTCGGCCAGGGGAGCGAGCAGCTCGCGCTCCAGGGCCCGCTTGAGCGGACGGGCTCCATAGCGGGGATCGTAGCCTGACTCGGCCAGGCGACCGGCGGCCTGGTCAGCCAGCTCGAGTCGCACCGGACGGCTGGCCGCCCCCTCCCGGGTGCTGACCTGCTGCAGCTCTCGGCGTGCGATGGCCAGCACCGTCTCGGTCGAGAGGGGCTCATAGGCCAGCACCTGGTCGATGCGATTAAACAGCTCGGGACGCAGCGCCGCGCGCACCGCCTCGGTAAACTCGCGCTCGGCCGAGGAGCTCTGGGCACGCAGGCCGAGCGAGCCTTTCTGATACTCCTGGGCCCCCAGGTTGGAGGTCATCAAGACCACGCTGTTGCTAAAATCGGCCAGGCGTCCTGCGGCGTCGGTCAGGCGCGCCTCGCCGAGCACCTGAAGCAGGAGGTCGAAGAAGTCGGGGTGGGCCTTCTCCAACTCGTCAAAAAGGACCACGCTGAAGGGGTGCTCGCGCACCCGGGCGGTCAGAAGCCCTTCCGAGCCGATCAGCCGCTCCACCGCCCAGGGGTCACTGAATTCGCTCATGTCGAAGCGCACCAGGCGATTGCGGTCGCTGAACAGATACTCCGCCAGGGCCCGGGCCGTTTCGGTCTTGCCCACACCGGTGGGCCCGATCAACAGAAAGGAGGCGATGGGGCGATCGGGTCGGGTGAGGCCGGCTTTGAGGGCCGCCAACCGGTCCACGACCAGGGAGGTGGCTCGCGGCTGGCCCAGGACCCGGCCTGCAAACCAGCCTCGCGCCCATTCCGGGTTGAAGGGGATGGACTCGTCCAGCAGCCAGAGGGGGAGCCCGGTCTCCAGGTGGAAGGCAAGGGCCGCGTCGGCCGGGGTCGCCTCGTGGTCTTGTTGCACCAGGGCCCGGAGAAACCGCAAGGCTCGCCCGGGAAAAGCCGAGTAGGCGGCAAAGCGGCGGTGGTATGTCTCGACTCGGCGGGCGGTCTCAGTGGGGCCTTTGAAACCCAGGTCACAGGCGCTCTGCAGCAAAATGCTGAGGGCCTGCTCGCGGCCCGGCTCGGTCAGCTCCAGCCGGGCGAAGACCTCCAGCAGGTGGGGCTGCTCTTTCTCCAACAGGCTGAGCTGCTCGGGCAGGCACTCCACCACTGCCAGAAGCTCTCCTCGTGCCAGAGCCGGGCGCAAGAAGCCTGCCATCCCGAAGGGATTGGTTCCGTGCCGAGCCACCTGGCAGAGCTCCATCAGGTTGCCCAGGTGCACGATGGCGCGGGTCCGTCCTGCCTCCAGAATCAAGCTCCGGCATCGCTCCTGCCACTTGCCGAAGGCCACCTGACCGGCCATCAGGCGGGCCCCACTGGTCTCCCAGAAGGGGGTGGCCTGCAACTGATAATCCAGCCGACGCCGGGCCAGCTCGCGGAACAAGGCCGACTTGCCTACTCCCGAGGGACCCACCAGCAGCACCGAGCGGGGATTCTTCCCGCTCAGCTGGGCTGCCAGCAGGTCGAGCTGGGGAGTGCGCTCATAGACAGGTGTAAGTCTTTCTGCGCTCAGATCGGTTGCCACCCGGCGAAGCACGGTGGGAAGCTTCTTCTCTGCCTGGCGGGAGGCCAGTTGCCGCAACGTGTGGCGGCGGGCTGTGACCGGGTATTCGCTGACCACCAGGGTGCGCACTCGTTGCAGGAACGTCAGGGCGTCCAGCCTGTTGAGCCGTCGCCGAAGCAGCTCCTGGAGCAGCTCCGCGCGGGCCGTCATTTCCAGAGCGGACTCGTCAGGAGCGAAGAGCTCGCTCTGCAGGGCCGGCACGTAGGCCGCCCACTGGTTCGCCACAGGATACTGCAGGGTGTGGAACTGCAGCTCCAGATTGCCCTGCCAGGCGAGAGAACGGCGCGCAGGGGGAAGCTCCAGGGTCCAGCGCACCAGGCGGGCTTGCTCGGGGGGCAGCCGGCAAACCAGATCCAGCGGGGGCAATCGCTCGAGCCGAACCCTCAGGCTCTCGGCCAGGGCTCGCGTGGAGGGGCGCTTCTGGCTGCCCCAGCGGGACACTTCTGGATGAAACACTCCCTCGGTCAGAGTCAAACCGTTGTCCAGGGTAGAGGTGAGCAGGAGGAGCGGGACTTCCAGCGGCTCAGCCACGGATGCCGATGATCTCCGCGCCCGGTCTGCCCTGGCAGATCAAGTCGGGAATCTCCTCGGCCGCTATGGGCGGCGAGAAGAAAAAGCCCTGCCCCAGATCGCATTCGTTCTTGGTAAGGTAGTTGCACTGGCGCTCGGTCTCCACGCCTTCGGCCAGCGACTTCATGTTCAGGCTGGTGGCCAGCCGGATGGTGGCCATACACACGCTCATGCTGGCCCGCTCGCCCGGGATGCCGGCCACGAAGGTGCGGTCCAGCTTGAGCAAGCGCGTATGCTCGAGGCGCAGGGTCTTCATGGAGGTCAGGCCGGTGCCGAAATCATCGATGGCCACCCGCACCCCGGCTTCTCCCAGGTCGGTCAGCACCTGGCTCATGCGCTCAGGGTCCATGGTCGTGGCGGCGCTCTCGGCGATCTCAACCACCAGGTGCCTGGGCTCGATCTGGTTCTGGCCCAGCACGTCCAGCAACATGGGGATCAAGTCGGCCTGCAGCAGCTGACGAGGCGAGAGATTGACCGTCAAGAAGAGATCGAAACCCTGGTCGCCCCAGGCGCGCAGCTGGCGGGTGGATTCTTTCAGCACCCAGTCGCCCAGCGGGATGATGAGGCCGGTCTCCTCCAGCACGTGGAGAAAGTCGCGCGGGCCCAGCATGCCGATCTGGGGGTGCTGCCAGCGCAGCAGGGCCTCGACCCCGACCACGTTGCGACTGGAAAGCTCCACGATGGGCTGGTAGTGCAGCACGAATTGCTTCTCGGTGTGGGCCAGACGCAGCTGGTTCTCCAGCAAGAGCTTTTGCATCCGCAGCTCTTGCAGCTCTGGGCTGAAGACCAGTGAGCGTCCCCTTCCTTGCTCTTTGGCATAGGAAAGAGCCACGTCGGCGTGCTCGAAGAGCTGTACAGGGGTCTCGGCGTCCCCCGGGCAGAGGCTCACCCCCACGCTGGCAAACAGGTGCACCTTCTGGCCCTGAAGCTCGAAGGGTGGGGCCAGCACCTCGGCCACCCGCTCGGCCACGTGGCGAGCCCGGTCACCGAGCTGCTGGCGCTGACGGTCTTTCAGCTCGGGCTCCTGGGACAGCTCTTCGTCGATCTGGGTGAGCAGGATGACGAACTCGTCCTCTCCCTTGCGTCCCAGGATGTCCGAGTCGCGGATGGCCGTCTTGAGGCGCTCGGCCACCTGGCGCAACAACTCGTCACCCGCGCCAAATCCGAGAGCGTCATTGATAACCCGGAAACGATCGAGATCGACCACCAACAGTGCAGCCGCACGGTGATAGCGGAAAACCTGCTTGAGGTTCATTTCCACGAACTGGCGTACGATATTCAGGTTAGGCAGGCCGGTCAAAGTGTCTTCGAAGGCCAGCTTGTGGGTCTCCTCATCGACCGCTTCAGCGTGATGGCTACGCTCTTCCAGTTGGGTGATGCGGCGCTCGGCCTGCTGCAGACTCTCCAGGGCCTGCATCAGCTCGCGCTCCAATTGCTGGATCCTTTCTGCCTCCGACATGGACACGAGGTTTACTGACTGGTGAGGGGTTTCCTGTCGCCAGCGAGAAGTAGCTTGAAGTGCAGACCGCTCGCCTGGTTATCGACTGCATGGCCCGCAACGTGGGCGAGCTGTTCCTCTGGCTGGGGCTTGGTACCTGTGCCGGAGTGTTGCTGGGCGTGTTCTTCACCCTGCTGGCCTGGAAGCTCTTGCTCCGGCGAGGCTGGCTGGACATGGGGCTGGTCATCGACCCTTTCTATCGCTGGACGGTGGCGTCCGTGTGGGTGGTGGGCATTCCCTGTCTGATGGCTCTGGCCGGCCTGACCGCGGGGCTGGCTATCGAGGTCAGGTCCTTCGTGCACAAGGAGCCGCTGGTCGAGCAGTCGGGCAAGCTGGCCTTCCAGACCGTGGTGGGCCTGGCCATCTCGGCCTCTCACCATCCCGAGGCCGAGAAGTCCGAGCAGATCGTGCAGGCCCGCTCCTACCTCGAGAATAGCCAACCGGTCAAGCTCGAGCAGGTGGAGCAGCTGGCCCTGGGCCTGCCCGAGTGGCTCGAGAGCGAGGCCTGCGACCAGGTGAGCCTGCGCCTGGGAGCCGACAGGCAGGGGCGCGCCGCCGGGATATCGCGTTTTATCATCCGCTGGACCATCGGCTGGTGGACCAGAAGCTCGGTGGACAAGCGCATGAAAGTGATCCGCCCGGTCGTCAAAGACCTGCACAACAACGACAAGGACGGCCAGGTCACCTCCGAAGAGATCGCCATCTCCATCTGCCGGGTGCACCTCAAGCCCCATGTGGAGAGGTTTGTCTTCGAGCTGGTGGTCTCTCAGGCCATCTCACTGGCGCTGCTGGTCCCCGTGCTGATCTTCCCGCCCGTGCTGCTGGCCCAACTGGTGGCCATGAGCCTGCGCTGGTGGCGCCGGCGCCATCCGCCCGAGCTGCCACCTCTTCAGGCCGACCCCGCCGAGACGGCTCCACCCTCGAGCCAGGGCCCGGTGACCGACCCCAATGCTCCCCCGGTCGACTCCTGAGGCTATCGGGACCGCCCCCCGCGCGACCGCCTCGGACTTGACCTGGCTCAATGTTTGCCGAAGCTCGTTGCGCTAGAGTTCACTTGGATGAAGTCGCAACATTCAAAGGAAGGCTGAGCCGGTGCCGGTCTGGGAGCGCAGTCAGGAACGAGGGCGGATCGTGCTGGTGCGAGACCGGCTCGAGCGCTACCAGTTGGATGAGGCCGGTCGCCCGCTGGGCTGGATCCATCAAGGTCACACCTATCGGCGCGGGCTCGATGGAACGGTGCTCGAGCTAAGCCGGCGCGAGGAGGGCCAGGACCGCTTCCACGACGTCCGTCGGCTGGACCCTGCGCAAGCGTTGGGGCAGCTCGACCGGGTTCGGGGCCGCTTGCTTGAGGCCGGCGAGCCGGCCGAGCTCGATTGGGACGCCGACGCAGCCCGCTTTCGCCAGGTTTACGGCCGGGTCGGTATTCTCCCGCCTGATCAGTACGCCAGTCTGGTACTGCAGTTGACCCGTGGCTGCGCTTACAATCAGTGCTCGTTTTGCAGCTTTTACCGCCAGGAGCGCTTTCAGATTCGCTCGGGAAGCGAGTTTCGAGCCCACCTCGAAGCGGTCCGGCAGGTCTTCGGGGCCGGATTGACGGCCAGGCGAGGCACCTTCCTGGGAGATGCCAGCGCGGGGAGTATCCCCACCCCCGCTCTGCTGGAGGGCCTGAAGGTCGTCCGCGAGGCCTTTCCGACACCCTCTCCCAGCAGGCTGGACCAGGTCGGGGCCTTTCTGGATACTTTCTCGTCCCGGCGCAGCCTGTCCGAATGGAGCGAACTGGCCGCGGTCGGCCTGCGAGAACTCTATCTGGGGGTCGAATCGGGCTCCAAAACGGTGCTCAAGCTTCTGAGGAAACCGGGCCACCCGCGTCTGGTGGTGCAACTGGTCGAGAAGCTGAAAGCGGCCGGGCTGGGGGTCAATATCATCCTGATGACCGGTGCAGGCGGCCAGGAGCTGGCCCGAGAGCACGTCAGCTCGTCGGCCGCTCTGCTCGGTCGCCTGCCTCTGGGCCCGGGAGACCGGGTTTACCTGTCCGATCTGGAGGTCCACCCCGAGAGCGATTACGCCAGCGCCGGGTTGACCCCTCTGGACCGTATCGCGTGCCGCGAGCAGTCCAGGGAGATTCGAGGACTGGCGGGCTACCCGCCCCCTCCGCACGGGCCGGCGGTCACCCTCTACGACATCCGCCAGTTCACTTACTGAGACAACTCAGAGCCTCGAGTCGAGAGGGGGTAAAGGTCCAGCCGCAGTCTCCAACATCTTGTGGTGGCGGAGGTCTCCTCAACCACCACAAAAGGGGGTTTGCGGCTGGACTTCTAGGGAAAATTGCTCTCGACGAGGAATCTTGCAGCAAAGCTTTGTTGGGAGGGCCGGCCGCATGCGTGGGGTGATCGTTTTTCTTCTTGTCCTGCTAGGTTGTTCCCCCGGTCCACCCCCTCCCGTCTCCCAGGCAATCCCGCAGGTCATGGCTCAGGACAGCGCCCAGCCAGGGCTGGCCGAGGCTTTGAAGAAAGTCGAGTCCGGCCAGTGGAAACTCGCCGGCGACCCCGAGCCCTCGGTCGTCGCCTTCGTGAAGGGCTACAAGTTTACCGAGGCAGATCGACCCGTCTTGCAGAGTGCTCTCACCTCGAGCTCCCCGCCTGTGGTTTTTCTGGCCGCGGTGCTGGCCAGAAAGAGTCAGTTGGACAAAGAAGCCACCGAGCGGGCCTGCCTGTCAATCTTGTCCGACCCGAATCTGGCTGCTCAGGGGCTGGTGGTGCTGGCTCAGATCGCTTATGAGCAACCTCTTGAGCCAGCCACCGTGAACGAATTGGCCGGGCATTTCGGAGCTCTTGCCAGCGACAATCCATTGGGAGCGCAGATCTGGCTCGATCTGATGATCACTTCCCAGCGCGGCAAGGAGCTGGCTTTGCCTCAGGTCTTGAAGTATTTTCCCACCGTTCTCGAGGCAGCCCGCAAGGATCGCCACAACGACAAATTTGTCTTCGTTTTCCATCGCATGCTGGTCGTCCTGAGTACGGCCGCGAGCACCGAGGATCGGGCCCGGGCCAGCGAATTGCTCGATTCGCTGGACAACTTTGACCCGCTTTACTATCGTGAAGAGATTGCCCAAGCTCGCATCTTTCTTGGGAGTGAGGTCCGCCAGGCTGCGTCCCATTGAGTTGTCGACCTCGCTCTCCCCGAGGGAGCGTTCCGTGGAGTGCGCGTGAGCTAAAGGAGATTGGTCGGTCCGGGAAGCCCGGGGTACTCGAATTGCTCCAGATGGCGACTCGAGAGAGCGTTTGAACATCTGGCGGAGATATCTCAAGCTCTGGCGAGCCCGAATACCGGTCACCGGCTGGGCAGGGGGTGGGCGATTCCCTCGCGAATCGGGCGGCGTGAAAATCGTCCTCTGCCTCTTTTACCTCCTCATCGGTCCGGTCCTGGCTTCGGCGATTTCGGACCGGGACGCGCGGGATCCGTTGACCTTCGGGGCACTCCTTGGCGGCCTGCTGGTCGGCCTGATTCACCTGCGCCAGGCCACCACCCGGGGGCGCTGGGGGGTCTTCATCGGCACCGCCCTGGCCTGGATCGCGGCCATCATGCTCTGGTTCTTCTCCTTGTTGGCGCTGGCCTTCGCCTCCGATTCAGGTCGTCACCTCGAGCAGATCAACAGTCTTTTTCGGCTCTTCACGGCCGGCCTGGCAGTGGTTGCGCCTGCCGTCGGAGCCCTGCTGGGCGCACTGGTTGCCCGGGCGTCAGCCCGACGCCCCACTGTCTCGGCAGAACGCAAGAGCCCGGGGTCCTGAGGGACGGGGAACGGGCCAGAAAACGCCGGTCGCATTCGGCGCGCTTCGGCAAACTCGCCTCTGCGGACCCGGCTACGACATGAAGGCTCAGCCGGGTCTCTGGAGTGTCGGACCCTGGGACGGCGGAGGCGGTTTCTGAGGGCTTTTCTTCTTGAGCTGGACGCCATTGACCAGCAGCCGGTCGGCATCCTCCAGCACGCTGGCCGGATGCTTCTCTTCTTTACGCTGGGCCCAGGCCTTCAGCTCGCGGTCATACTCCCTCTTGTCCGACTGGTAGCGCTGCTCGGCACCGCGGAAGCCATCCATCTGCAGGTAGTAGGCGTCCAGCTTGTTTTCATAGCTGCGGTCAGCCAGGAACGAGCCCAGCCCGCCGATCAGCACGGCCCCCGTGACCCCCCCGGCGACGGCCAGCCCGATAGGGCCTCCCAGGTCCCCGGTCCCCCCCCAGTA
>QWHO01000022.1 GCA_021404945.1 bacterium CPR1 | reverse complement strand
GTCACCAAAGTAGGTCATCACCTCGTCGGCCAGATAGTGCAGGGTGACGATCAGGTTGGTCACTCCGTGCCGCTTGAGCAGGTCGACCACGTATTCCATCATGGGGCGATTGCAGATGGGGACCAGTGGCTTGGGCCGATTGCACGTCAGGGGTCGCAGCCGGGCACCCTGGCCGCCCGCCATCACCACCGCCTTCACGTCACCCGTCCTCCGTCCCCTCTGATCGGCGCGCTTTGGGGCTGCAGGCCCCCTCGCCCAGGTTCAGCCGTGGGTGTTCCACGGTTCCGGGGGGACTCCTGTCAGGCCAGCACAACCCCATCTGTTCGGAATGGGCGGTGAGAGGCCGCTCCTCGGCGCCGTGGAGGCGGCCGGGTTTTCGGGGGAAGGAGGTTCTGGCACAAGCGAGAAAACCCTGAACCATTGCTCCCGAGGGCTCTTTTTTGCAATCCGATGGGCCCTCGGAGACCTAAAAAGGCGGACGTCCCCTAACGATGCTCAAGATTCTTCAACGCCGACTTCCGGTGCAGCTGCGTCCTGAGGAGGCCTATCAGGTCCAGCAGAGCCTCCAGGCGCGCTTCAACAGCTTGTTGGCCGGTGTGCGGCTGGAGTATCTGCGTCGTCTGGGTCTTTCGTCCGAGCCAGCGGGGATGTCGGGTCCACCCCAGGGGTCGAGCCTGGCTGCCGGTGAGCTGTTCATGCCCGAGCCGGGCACCATCTTCTACATCAAGTATCCGCGCCAGGGCGAGAATTTCGAGGCCGGCGCCATCTCCCGGCAGCGTGACGCCGATTTCAGCCATTTCTTCAGCGAGGTCAAAGAGGCCGTGCTGGAAGTGCACGGCTCGGCCGGAGAGTGGCAGGCTGTCGGCGGAGCTGGCGAGTTGCAGGTCGAGGAGGCCCGCCCGGCCGACATCAACGTTTCTCAAAAAGAAATGGAAGCCTCGCGCGAGATCATGAACGATCGTTCCAAGGCTCTGCTCGAGCTGCTGGCTCGAGGAGAGTCGATGCTGTTCAAACAGTTGGAGGAAGCCAACCGCAAGGATGCCGCCGCCCTGCTCAGCACTCTGGAAGAGCTCGATCTGGTCCGAAAGGATTACGCTGTCCTCGATCCCGAGAGCGGCCAGCAGATTCTCCGGGTGGCCAGCCGCGAGACCATCGAGGAATACTCGCAGAAAGGCTTCAACTGGTTCGTCAGCGGCAAGTCCGTGTCGGACATGGAAGTGGATGAGGTGCTCAGCTGCACGCCCTTCTGCCGAGGCTTATTGGAGAACGATCAGTGGCTGTTGGTGATCTTGCTCGGCGCCCTGAAGAGCCTGGGATTCAGCAACGAGGACGTGCAGGTCTGCCAACAGCCCAACGCCCCGATCCAGTTATTTCTGAGTCTCAATCACCAGAACTTCCTGGTGGTGCTCACCAACAACAAGCTGACTCTGGATGACTCTTACCTGATCAGCGCTCAGATTGCCGCCTACGGCCTGTCCCATGTGCTGGTCATCTCCAACCAGAAGATCTCTCGCTTGATGAAGCACCATCTCAGCCAGACCAATGGGGACGTCTCATTCAACTTTATCGATTCGCTCAATGATCTCGAGGAGACCGTCCAGACGGTCTTTCTGGAGAAACAGCGCGCTTACCTCAAGGATGTCCTGGCCCCAATCTCCGAGATGACTCCGGTCAAAATCGAAGAGCTGGTGGTCGAGAAGATGGCCCCTCGGGCCGAAGCGCTCTCTCCTGCTGAGGAGGTGGTTCCTCCGGCTGCCACCAATTTTGGGGCCGACATGTTTGACACCGCCGAGCCCGAGCCGGCTCCTCGCAGCGCCCCTGCCCCTCCGGCCGCCCAGCCCGCTCGCGAATATATGGAAGATTTCTCTCCCGAAGCAGTCCCCGAGATTCCCGGCTTTTCCGAGGGTCAGGGAGAGGCCGAGCCAGGGGGAGAGGATTTCGAGGTAGCCACCTTTTTTGAAGACCTGATGCAGCCCGCCGAGGAATCTGCCGGGGAAGAGACGGGCTACGAGGACGAAGAAGAGGAATCCGCCGGCGAGGATCCTGCCGAGATGGAGGCTGTGCCCAGCCGCCTGGCCATGGGTCAAGCCCCCATCCCACGCAGTCTACCCTCCAGTGGCGCCAGTCCGATTCGCCCGGCCGGTGCCGCTCCCACGATGCGTCCCCCAGGTGTCCCGCCTCCCTCGAGTGGCCTGCCGCCGGGAATGCCCGGGATGCCTCCGCGCCGTCCGTCCTGACGCGTGCTATAGTATAGCTTATGCTGCGCCTGATCCGGCGGGACCCGCTTGCTCTGCCCAGTCCGGGAGGACGGGTGATCTTGCGCCCGCTCCTGCCTGCCCACATCGCTCTGATTCGGCAGTGGCTCAATGATCCCGAGGTCACCCGCCTGGCCTTTGGCACCCAGGCTACCGGAGAGGTGCTTGACAAGCTGGTTCGGGAGTATTGTCGCGAGATCAAGCTGGGACGGAAGAACAGTCTGGCTATCGATGTGTCGGCAGGCGGAGTGGTCGGTTTCGTGCGCTTCAGCCTGCGCAACGCCGCACGCGGGCGCACCGCCCGAGTCGGGATCTTGATAGGCAATCGCCGCTACTGGAATCTGGGTCTGGGGACCGAGGCCATGACGGCTTTGCTCCACCACCTGTTCGATTCAGGCATGGATGTCATCGAGCTCGACACCGCCGATTTCAACGAGCGCGCCCAGCGTTGCTTCGAGAAAAGTGGATTCGTGCGCTGCGGCGAGCAGGGCCAGCTCGATCCGGAAGGTGGTCCGAGCTGTCGCAAAATCTGGATGGAGATCACTCGCCAGCGCTGGATCCACTTGCAGCGCTGAACTTTTCGGGCAGCCCGGCATCCCAGGCGATGCCGTCGTTTTCAGCCGCCGGGTCCAACTCGCCGGCGGTCAACGTGGGAGGCTCGGGCGCGCTGTCAGGTTGGCCCGGGCTCAGCTCAGCCACCAGCCAGAGGCCTCCCTGGCCTGGTCCCGCCGCCCAGCGCAGGGACTGGAGACGGTGTCCGCGGCGGAGCTTCAGCCATCCGGCGGCACCAGGGTGCCCGGGAAGCTGCCGCGGCAGAAGCTCCTCTCCAACCTGTCGTGAATCGGCCGGCAGCTCAGTGCCCAGCGCCAGGTCCAATCGACCATCCTGCAGGCGAGCCAGCCCCATCTCTTGCAGGCCAACCCGGCGGTGCAACACCGGCGAGCCGGCCAGAAACTCGCTTGCGGCTTTCTCGTCGACCAGAATGCTCGCCTGCAAGGTGGTGCGCCCCGCCCTGAGGAGGTTCCAGGCCGCGGGTCCCTCCAAGATCAAGTCCGAGCTGATCGCCACGGCGCCCCTGGTGAGCCGGACCATGCTCTCCTCGAGGTGGCGCTCCTCGGTCTGACTGAGACCGGTGAAACGAAGCCCGGCCGGCAAATCGAACAAGCCCGGTTGCACAGCCAGGGCGCAGTTGGCTCCGGCGCTCAGACGTCCCAGGGCTTCCAGGACAGCTTCTGGTGAGGGGTCCGGCAGCCGATGAGGTTGTTTCGCCCTCAAATCGAGATCCAACCTATCGGACAGGCAGGTCCCTTCCACCGAGGCGTAGGGCCATTGCTCAAGGACCGGACCCTCCAGGTGAAAACGAAGAGCCTGAGTCTGACAGGTCTCGCGCCAGACAGCCGCCAAGAGCTCTTTGTGCGCGGTCTGGAGCTCCCGGTCCAGACCGCGCACTTCGGGCTCGGGTCCCGAGCCGATCAGAACGGCGGTCCGGCAGGTCGGCCCCTGAAGCCCTTCCAGAGAGTTGTACCGAAGCCCGCGCGAGCAAGTGAGCTCGAAGTCCTCTCCCAGGCACTGGTAGGTGAGGCTGCAGCTCCCTCCGGGTTGAGCCGGAAGGCTTTCGGGATAGGCCCCGGTTTGAGCCACCTGCTCCTCAAGGGCATCCACGGCTGCCTCCAACTGGGCTCGACAAGAATCGGCGCCGGTCCAGGGCGAGCCAGGGAGGAGCACCACGGCGACTCGAGAGTCCGGGGGAACGTCCACCAGGGCCCTGCGGGCCCAGGCCACCAGCTCGGGGTTGAAAGGCTCGAGCACGCCCAGAGCCGGCCAGGCGCCGGGGGGACCGCAGAGAACGATGGGGGCCCCCTGGACGAAACCCGGCGGGGCTTCAGGCCGTGCTTCACCCCCCCGAAATCCAGCCGCGCAGGCCCCGATCAGGGCCAGGAAGACAAGGATACGTCCCGGGCGAAGCCAGTCAGACATGATGAATGAATTTCAATGTCTCGCCTGAGATTCCTCCTGTTGAGTCATATCGGGTAAGGGTTTCAGGAAGCGCTACCCGGCCGATTGTTGCCCTGCTTAGAGCAAACGACAAGACCGTGGTGTAACCGGAAGAATTTTTTCAATTCGGACTCTTTCAGGGCAAACAAGCTAAAATCCAGGACCAAAGTGCGAGCACATTAGCTGGCAAAGAGCTGGGTGAGATAGTCGAACATCAGGGGATCCTTGTTGCGCAAGATGTCGCGCGCTCCCGCTTCGAAGAAAGCCTCGACCGATTCGGCGAACCATTCCTGGGGGTTCACATCGGCATACTGGCTGACCTTCCCGGAGCGTTCCCTGGCGAACCGATTGTAGAGCTGAACCGACAGAGGATGGGTGCGCGACTCCTTGTCCTGCACGTAGTGGTCGTAGGCGTGAGCGAATTCATGCCGCGCCGCTGATCGCCCCTGGTTGCCCAGGAGCTCTTCGCCCACCACCAGAAGCCTGCGACTTTGATCATACAGGCCGCGCACGACACTCCAGGGACGTCCGTCGAAGGTGCGCTCACCCGGAGCCACCACCTTCATCCCCTTGATGGTCAGGTCGGTCAGGGCCATCTGCTTTTCCAGGACGATGACATTCAGGCCCCACTGCTTCATCTTCTGCACGATGGTCAGGCCCATGGGCTCGAGCTCGCGGATGATCTTGTTGCGCGCCTCGCCCGAGGGGGCGTGGCGGATCATCTTCTGCAGCACTTCGGCGGCCGGGCTCGAGCTGGATCCTGATTGCGAGCCGGCCATCGTTGGGGCCCCTGGCTGACGCGGGACGTAGCTCGAGAGCTGGATGACGGAGGGGAACACCGGCTCGGAGGGCAGCTCTTCCTGCTGAGCCTCGTGCTCCTCGCGCTGAAGGTCCTCGCGGTAGCTCTCCAGGCCTGAGAGCAGGGCCTCGAAGTCTTGCTTGCTCGAGTAGGCAAAGCCCTTGCTTTTGCCCTCGTCGCGCATCCTCTTGCGCAGCTTGTAGAGGTACTCGCGAGCGTCGGGAGAGAGATCGAGAGTGTCGGTGGTGAGAAGATAGTGCAGCTTCTGCTCGTCGTCGAGCGTCTCGAGCTGGCGCAGGACGTTGGGCTTGACGCTGCGGGCGAGCTCGCGCTGGACGGCCCCGATATGGGCAGCATCGTAACCCTGGAAGTTTGGGCCTCGAATCTCCATGGGATAAGGGCATGATTAGACACGGCGAAACAAACACCTTGTCTTGAATGTTATACTGACATGACGGTGAGACACTTGCTCTTGATCCTGGCCGTGGTTGGCTGGCTCGCTCTCCCCACGCGGGCCGCCGGGGCAGGCGATGCAGCTCCGGCTATCAATCTGCCCTCGCTGGGCCGGGGCCAGGTTCAACTGCACGCCTTGCTTGCCGGCGGGCCTGTGCTGCTCTGGTTTCCGGCCGTGACCCCGGACGATCTGGCCCGGGCCGGAGCGCTGCAGCAGCTGGCAGCGCAGCATGGTGCGCAGCTGGTGATCGTCCCCGTGGTCGGCTCCGAGCAGGCTCGCGCCCAACAGATTCAGGTCTCAGGCGCCATCGTGCTGCTGGATGTCGATGGCCGGGTGGTCTTGAGCTACGCCGGCGAGTACATTGCGGGCGTCTGCCCCAACCCCAACCTGTTCGTGATCACGCGCACGGGCACGATCGCAGCGGCGCGTCAGTATCCGGGCATCTCCCCCTCGACCTTGAGCGAGGTGCTCTCTCAGTCTCGCTAAGGTGTTGAGCGTTACGCGCTGAAGGTTTACGCCAGCGCGTCGATGCCGCAGGAGTTGGAGAAGGCGTAGGTGCGGACCGGATACTCGGGCTCGGGCTTCACGAGAAGGTGCAGGTAGTCGAGCGGCTCGAGGGGCGTTTCCCCGGGTGCGACCCGCGACTGCAAGGAGATGTTGCGGTTACCGATGTAGCCGCTCAGCATATGGCCGTCACGCTGGTTCCACTGGGTGAGAACCACCCGGTCGTGGCCGATGCGCCCTTCAATCTTGACGGTTGCTCCCCAGTTCGTGGAGTTGAGCTCGAGCGAGCGAGAACCGATCCAGCCCTCGGCCTGACGCCCCCCTTCCACCGGCTCGCTGGTCACGTCGTAGGAGCCACTGAGGCCCACCCCGGTGCAGTGACGCACTCCGTTGGTCTCTTCCACCCGGCCCTCGAGCACCTGGTTGCCCAGGCAGCCGGTCAGGTTGCGATTGCCCCGGCTGCCCTTGACGACCTCCAGGCTGAACTCCTCTCCTGAGATGCGGCCGGCCACCACGCCGGCGGGCCGCACCCCGCGGGGCGCGGCCATCAAGAGCTGGTTGAGGCGGGGTTCCGGGGGGAAGGGCAGTCGGGCGGCGTCCATCGGGGGTCATCCTACCATTGACGGGCCGGTTCTCTCTTTGCCAGGTTGTTAACCCGCCACGGCCGAAAGCAGCCGGATGAGCCAGGCCATCAAACACGCCATCCGCCTCTTGAGCGAGGCGCGCCCGCTGAGCGCCGGGGAGGCTCGTGAGGCGGTGCTCGACATGATCGAGGGGCGCGCCGGTGAGGCCCTGATGGCGGCCTTTCTCATGGGGCTGCGGGTCAAAGGCGAGAGCGAGGAAGAATTGCTCGGCTGCGTGCAGGCCATGCGCTCGGCCGGCCGCGCCATCACTCCCTCGCGGCGGCCATTGCTGGATACCTGCGGTACCGGGGGGGATGGCCGATCGACCTTCAACATCTCCACCACCGTGGCCGTGGTGGCCGCCGGCGCCGGAGCCACTGTGGCCAAGCATGGCAACCGCTCGGTCTCCTCTCAATCGGGGAGCGCCGACCTGCTCGAGGCGCTCGGAGTTCCCCTGCTGCAGGAGCCCGACCTGGTGCGCCGTTGCATCGAAGAGGTGGGACTGGGGTTTCTCTTCGCTCCCTACTTCCACCCCGCTATCGGCTCGGTGGCTCCCGTGCGCCGTCAGCTGGGGGTGCGCACCGTCTTTAACCTGCTCGGCCCGCTCTCCAACCCGGCTCGGGCCGAGTCGCAGCTGATCGGGGTGTACGCCGAGCGCTGGTGCGTGCCGGTGGCGCGTGTGGCCGCCGAATTGGGGGTCACCAGCTGCCTGGTGGTGCACGGCCCCGGGGGTCTGGACGAGCTGGGCCTGGAAGGACCCTCCCTGCTGGTGCGCCAGACCGGGGGCAAGGTGGAGACCCTGCGGTTGAATCCGGCTGAGCTGGGGTTGTCGGCGGCTTCACCCGAGGCCCTGCTGGGCGGCTCTCCCGAAGAAAACGCCGCCATCACGAAGGCGATCTTGGAAGGTGAGAGCGGCCCCCGCCGGGAGGTCGTGCTCCTGAACACGGCCGCGGCCCTGTGGGCGGGTCGCCTGGTCGAGGACATGCGCGAGGGGTTGGTGCGGGCCGGCCAGGCCATCGATGCCGGCGCGGCCCGGACCCGGCTCGAGGAGCTGCGGGCCTTCAGCCGTAAAGCTCTCGCTTGAGGGCCGCCAGGTCGGTTTTGGAGGCGTGACGGGGGTCGCGGGGGATGTGCTCCACAACGTGCAGCTCGTCCACCGGCAGCGGATGGAGCGCGGCTCGCACTTTACGCGAGAGGTCTTCTGACCAGGGCCGGGGGGCCTCCACGCACAGCACGGCCCGGTTGCCCAGCAGGGGATCGGGCATGCCAAAGTAGGCCGCGTGGCGCACTGGCTCGACCCGCAGGGCGCGGATCTGGGCCGGCATGCTCCACTCGACTTTCTCCTCGCGCTGCACCCGCTCCGAGACCCGTCCCATCAGCCAGAGCCGACCCTGGCGGTCTTTCCGGGCCGCATCCCCGGTACGGTGCCAGATGCGGTCTCCCTGACGGATCTTGCCCCGTCGGTCGCTCTCGGGGTCGTCGAGGTAGCCGGTCAGGACGTGCCGACCCGTGACGGCCACCTCGCCCACCTCGCCGTGGCCTGCTTCCCAGTAGTCCAGACCCCGGTAGTCGAGCTCGATGGGGCCATCCCAGGGGCGCAGCAGCTTGAGCTCGAGCTGGGGCACCGGCGTTCCGACGCAAAGCCCCTCCTTGCCAGAACCCGAGGCCTCCAGCAGCTCCTCTGCGTCCAGCCCGGCGATGGGCTCGGCCTCGGTGGAGCCATAAACGACGTGGAGCCTTCCCTCGATGCTCTCTTGCAGCTCGCGGGCCTGGGGGGGCAGAACCGGCGCTCCGCCGGTGAAGACCGCCCGCAGCGGCAAATGGAGGCCTCGCTCGCGGCACCAGGCGCACAGCTTGCTGTAGAACGCCGGCGAGCCGCTGGAGGTGGTCACCCGCTCGCTCAGGATCTGGCGGTAGACCCGCTCGGGGTCGATCTCAGCCGGGCGACGCGGGTCGAAGTCGGGCAGCACGCTGGTGATGCCGCTGGCCAGGTTGTTGAGCACGAAGATGGGCAAGGTGGGCAGATCCACATCCACGTCGCGCAACTTCATGTGGGCCGTCAGGGCCCGGTGCTGGGCCCACAGAAAGCCATGCGTGCGCAGAGCTGCTTTGGGTCGGCCGGTGGCTCCGGTGGTGAAGGTGACCAGGGCTGGTGCCTCCACGCTCATCTGGGCCACGGGTCGACTGGGACCGGCCTGCTCCCACTTGCCGAAGGGGCCGCCCACCATCAGTTGCACCGGGCAGCCGCGCAATCGGGGGCTAAAAAAGCGCAGCAGGTGGGCCTTGGGGATGCCCAGGAAGGCATCCGGCATGGCCATCTCCAGGGCCGCCTCCAGGCGGGCTCTGTCAGCCCAGGCGTCGACGAAGACGGCTGTGCAGCCCAGGTGGCAGGTGGCCAGCAGGGCCGCATAGAGGTCGATCGACATGGGCACGAAGATCAGCACGCGCTGCCCCGGCTTGACCCCCTTCCTCTCCAGGCTGCCGGCCATGCGGGCCACCCGCTCGGCCAGCTCGCCGAAGGTGACCCGTCGGCCGCGCCGCTCGACCAGGGCCGGCCAATCCCCCTGTTCGCGGGCTCGATCTTGCAGACGGGCGGCGATGTTGGGATTGAGCCCCTCCAGGCTGGAGCTGCCCGGGGGGGCGAATTCGCGGCCCTCGACCCTCATGCGGCCCCCCGGCTGTAGAGAGCGTAGCGGCGCCAGAGCAGGGCCCGTCCTGCGGAGGCTCGCTGGGAGACGTGCTGGGACGGGTTCTGGCTGTGCATGAGGGCGTGGATCACCTGTTTGAATCCGAGCTGGCAGGCGACCTGGTGGATACGGGCGGTGAGCACGGTTCCCAACCCCAGCCCGCGCCGATCGGGAGCGGTGGCCAGAGTCTTGAGCACCAACCGCCCGGGCATGCGGTCGGGATAGCTGAGCACGAAGCCAACCGGCCGGGGTCCCTCCTCGGCGATCAGGACCAGCTCGTTTCGTAGCAGAGGGGCCAGAGGGCGGTACAGAGCCCTGAGCTCGGCCAGGTTGATGGGCGTGAAGTAGAGGTTGTGGGCGAAGGCCTCCAGCGAAAGGCGGTGCAGATTCTCGAGCTCGGAATCGAAGTCGCGCAGCGGGCGGATGGCGACGCGCCCGGCCAGACGCTGCTCGATTCGCTCCAACTCGGGATAGACGTGCTCGAGGTCCGAGGTCAGGGTGCTGGTGTAGTGCTGATCGGGGCCAAAGCCGGCGGCCTCGAGCCAGGCGGGATACTCGGGGGGGTTGGTGGGCTCGCCCAGAAAGCTGTCCTGGGGTCCGTCGAGCGCCAGTCGGTAGCGCTCCCAGGTGGTGCCGTCCATGGGGGCCAGCACCTTGCGAGCGCCCTGCTCGAACAGGGCCTCCGCTGCCCGCTCGAGCACCGCCACGGCCGCTTCCCGGTCGCGAGCCCCGAAGTGACCCACCCGACCCAGGCCTGGGAGGGGGAGCATGGCTGCAGTGGCACCGGCCCGCTCGGGGAGAAGCCAGCACTCGGTCTGGCTGGCTGGCTCGCGCAGAGCCAACTCCCCCCAGCGCGCCGTGAAGGGTTCCTCCCCGTACAAAAACCGCGTCACCTGCACGGCGGAAGCTTCGCCTGCGGGGTGAGGCTTCCTATAAAACGGTTGTTCGAGGTATTGAGGAGCAGACAAACTGTAGCATCGAGGAAACAACCTGCGGGGTCCGGCGCGGTTAGGCTGGGGCCCGTGAGCCTCCTTGCGGTGCAGGCCGCTCATACGCGCTGGATGTTGCCCGGACTGACCCGGCCGGCGGCCGCATCGGGCTCTCCCGAGCCGGCCGATACCTTCGCGCCCGGCTCGATCTCGATGGGCGAGGCGAGCGGGGTGCTCTTGGGCGAGGAGAAAATCGACCGTCACAAGCTGTGGGCCTATCCCACCCGGGCGGCTCTGTTCTCGAGTCCTTTGCTGGGCAAGGATGGTGTGCTCTACGTGGGCAGCCACGATCAGAAGATTTACGCCATCGACGCCCGCACCTCCAGGCTCAAGTGGGCCTGTCCGGTGGAGCGCGAGATCTGGGGCTCGCCCCGGCTCAGCCCCGACGGCAGGATGCTCTACCTGGCTTCGCTGGACGGCATCCTGCACGCGGTCGATACCAGGGATGGGCAGGAGCGCTGGAGTCGCAACGTGGGCTGGCGCGTGGAGAGCACCCCCGCCGTGAAGAGCGACGGCACCGTGTTCGTGGGCTCGGCCTTCGGCACGATCCAGGCCCTGGATGGCAAGAGCGGCGCCGAGCGCTGGAAGTTTACCATCGACGACACCGACCGCTCGGCCGACGCCTCCCCCACCCTGTCGGCGGACGAGAAGACCCTGCTCATCGGCTCGGGAGTGGGCCTGGAGGGAGCCCGGCTCTATGCGCTCGATGCCGAGAACGGCAAAGAGCGCTGGCACTTCGACACGAAGAACAGCGTGCACGGGGCGCCGGTGCTGGCTGGCGACGGCAACACCGTGTATGTGCCCTGTGAAGATGGCAAGCTGTATGCGCTGGACAGCCGCAGTGGCCAGGAGTTGTGGCACTTCAAGACCGAGCGAGGCATCCGCAGCTCTCCCACGTTGGGAGCGGACGGCACCATCTACCTTGGCAGCGCCGACGGCAAGCTCTACGCTATCGACCCTGAAACCCATCAGGAGAAGTGGAGCTTTGAGACGGGCGGATCCATTTTCGGCTCGCCCGCCGTGGGACCCAACGGGTCGGTCTACGTGGGCAGCCACGACCACCACGTTTATGCCATCGACGGCCAGAGCGGGGAGATGCGCTGGAGCTTCGAGTCGGGCAAATACGTCAACGGCTCGCCCACGGTGGGACCGGATGGCACCGTCTTCGTGGGCAGCTACGACGGGCGGCTCTATGCCCTGGTGGACGACGCCGATCGAAAACGCGTGGAGGAGCTGCGCAAGCAACGCGAAGACGACCAGCAGATGGTGCTGCGCGAAGAAGATCAGTACTTGATTGTGGGCTCGGTCAAAGTCAAGAAGCGGCGATGAAGAAGGTCGTCGTGACGGGCGTCTCGCGCGGCCTGGGCCGAGCGATGGCCCGCCAGATTGCCGCTCTGGGCCATCTGGTGCTGGGCTGCTCGCGCACCGAGTGCCATCTGCTCAAGGCCCCCCACGAGATGGCCGTGCTCGACGTGGCGGATGGACCGGCCGTGCAGCGCTGGGCGGCCAACCTGGTGGCCCGCCATGGAGCTCCCGACCTGGTGCTCAACAATGCCGCCCTGATCAACCGCAATGCGCCCCTGTGGGAGGTGCCTCACCACGAGTTCGCCGCCGTGGTGGACGTGAACATCAAGGGCGTCTATTTCGTCGCTCACGCCTTCTTGCCGTCCATGATCGAAGCCGGCCAGGGAGTGTTCGTCAACTTCTCCAGCGGCTGGGGTCGCAGCGCCTCGCCCGAGGTAGCGCCTTACTGCGCCACCAAGTGGGCTATCGAAGGGCTGACGAAGGCCCTGGCCCACGAGCTTCCCCCGGGGTTAGCCGCCGTCAGCCTCAACCCGGGCATCATCAACACCGAGATGCTGCAGAGCTGCTTCGGGGAGAGTGCCCACAGCTATGCAACTCCCGATCAGTGGGCCGAGAAAGCAGTACCCTTCTTGCTGGAGCTGGGACCAAAAGACAACGGCAAGGCGCTCACCGCGCCGAACTAGGTCTGCGTGGCCAGTAGGCGCGCACGCCCAGGTAGGCGCCGACCATCAGCAGGCCGTCCAGCCCCAGGTCAGCGAGAGGGTGCCGCAGACCACCGCCCAGGCCGGGACGAGCACTGTGATTTCAGCCTTCTTTAAGGGCTCGGGAGTACCTTCCACCGAAATGTCTCGGGAGGGTTCCATGCAGGTCCTCGCTTCTCCAGCCGTCACGAATCTCACTCTCAGTTCGCCGTCCCGGGCCCAGTCCACTGCTCTTGAAGGCGACGTCGTGCGCCTGGGCGAGCGCCCCGAGGCCGGTCCCAAGCCCCCCTGGATCAAGAGCAAGGCCGAGACCACCGGCGAGCAAGCCCGTCCCCTGTCAGGCTGGGCGCGGGGGATTTCGCTGGTGCTGGTGGGAGCCATCGGGGCGGGCGCGCTGGCGGGCTGCTCCAGGCCCCCCGAGCCGCCCCCCATCAGCGAGTCCCAGACCCAGGCCCAGCAGGCGCTGGACAAAGCCTTCGACGAAGCCGATCAGTTGCTGCAGAAGAGCAAGGACGACGACGCCAAGGAGCAGGCGACCCGTCGGGTCATGAGCGCGGTGGGCGAGTATGCCCGCAAAACCGGGCGCAGCGCCCAGCAGGTGGCCAGCGACCTGCGCGGCTACATGGTCGAGCACCCCGTGCTGACTCTGAGCGTGGCTTACGCAGTGGGCGTGGGAGCGGGCATCGGCCTGGAGAAGCTGGGACTGAGCGACTCGGTGGCCACCAGCGTCGAGTCCATCAAGCAGGCCATCAAGGACCACCCCATCTTGACCGGCGTGGTGGTGGTGGCGGCGGCCGCGGCCGTGGGCTACGTGATCTACGAGGCGGTGCAGACCGAGGCGACCGAGGTACCTCCCCCGCCCTCGACGCCCGAGGCCGAGAAGCTGCGCAGTGAGTTCGAAGCACTCGAGCAGCAGGCTGCCCAGAGCACCGGCAACACCCGCGAGGACGCGGCCCGTATCGACCGCAGCCTGAAGGAGAAGATCGCCGAGTATGCCCGCGCCACCGGGCGAAGCGTGGAGCAGGTCGGGGGCGAGATCCAGCAGTTCTACATCGACAACCCTGGCGTTTCGGCAGCCGTGGTTCTGGCTGCGGGCGTGGGCACGGGAGTGGTGCTCGAGCGCGCCGGCGTGCCGGCCACGGTGGCTCGAGCGGCCTCGGTGGCGCTGAACAGCTCCAAGGACGGTCTGGCCGGGGTGGGCGAGGCTATCAAGGAGCACCCGGTGCTGGCCACCGCCGTGGGCATCGGGGTGGCCGCGGGAGCAGGCTACCTCATCCACCAGGCGGTGACGAACTGAGCTGCAGGGCGGCCGCTGCGGCGGTCGGGAGCAGTGTGGCCAGGGCCTGGCGGCGCACCATGGGGTAGCCCTCGGGCAGCCCGTAGCGCCGTCTCAGGCCGTGATAGATCAAGGGGGCGAGCAGCACCGCCGGCAGGCACGTCCAGGCCGCTCCGCTGGCCTCGGGGTGCAAAAAGAGCGAGAGCGGCAGCACCGCCAGAGCCCCCAGCAAGGTGGCCTGCGCGGGCTTTTCGGGCATCTCCAAAGAGATCAGAATGGCCAGCTGAGCGGCCACCGCACCCACAAAGGGAAAAAACAGGGGGTCGCCGGGCCACCTGAGCCCGGTGGTCAGGGCGTTGTTGCCCAGCAGCACCAGCGTGGGCACCAGGCAGACATAGAAGACGGCCAGAATCTGGTGGCGGTCGGGGAACCTTCTTCGCAGCAAGAGATAAGCCACCAGGGCAGCGAGGGGGGGGACGGCCCACAGCGGGCCGCCCAGGCTGAAGGAGCCGAACAGCACCAGGCTGGCCCCCACCGCTCCCGCCAGCGAGAAGGTTCGCAGCTTCCAGGCCATCAGCAGGGTGACCGCCAGACAGCCGAGCAGGGCCGCCAGCTGCACGGTCAGGTGAGCCACCGTCTTGTCGGTCGCCTTGACCAGCATGAAGTAGCTGGCCAGGGGCACGATCAGGTTGTCGTTGCCCTCCAGGCTGATGGCCTCAAAAGCCGTCAGCAACAGGGCCATGATCAGGGCCACCAGCACGATCAGCCGGCGGTCCAGGTCGGTCATGAGCAACAGCGGCAGGTGCACGCCCAGGAAGGTGGTCAGAAAGAAGACCGCCGAGCCCTCCAGGCTGCGGGTATCCTGCTCGACGGCGTAGGGATGGCGCCCGTAAGCGGTTCCGACCAGGGCTGCCAGGGTATCCGAGAGCACCAGCGCGATGGCCGAGACCAGATAGAAGGCGGGCTGGTCGGCCGAGAGCCAGAAGAGCAGGAAGACGGCCAGCGGATAGTAGAGCCCGCCCTGCGAGCGCCGGGCCACCCCGTGCACGCTCGAGAGCAGGCCCAGCCTTCGTGAAAGCCACAGGATGCCCCCGAACGCGCACGACAGAGCCAGCACGGTCCAGGGCGAGCGCAGCAGCCAGGGAAAGGCGGCCACCACCAGTCCCCCGGCAAAGTGCACGAATTTGCGCGTCAGCTCGGCGGGCGGGTGAAAGACTCGCTTGATCAGCTCGGCCAGGGCGAAGATGGCCAGGAACATGCCCGCCACTCCCAGGGCTCGCACCGCCTCAGTCACGCCGATCCACCTGCAGGGCCTGGTAGAACCAGGCCCGGTCCTGGCGATGCAGAGCTCGCGCCTCCGCTTGCAGGCGGGTGACCGGCAGGCCTGGCACGGCGCCGCGCGAGGCCAGCAGGTTCCAGTAAACCAGCCGGGCTCCCGGGCGGGCCTGAGCCACCAGCTCGGAGTAGACCTGGCGGTGCTCCTGGGGGGAGAAGTACTCGAACAGGTCGGAGAGGTTGAAGCCGTCGAAGGGCCCTCGCCCGGTGGCCTGGATGGGCCCGTGGAACAGCTCGAGCCGGTCCAGGCGGTCCCGAATGGCCTCGAAGTGCTCGGCTCTGAGATAGCGGGGCAGGGCGTGCAGGGCGTAGTTGCCGGTCATGATGTAGGTCAGGTAGGGATTGTCCCAGGTGCTCACCCGGGCCAGGCCGTGCCGGGCGCGGGCCAGGAGGCGACGGCCCACGTGCACCCGCACGTGGCGCAGCAGAGCCGGATCGCGCCCGGCCGAGCCCAGCACCTGTCGGCTGAAGAAGGCCAGGAAGAGGCAACGCCAGGCCCGCGTGTTCCAGCGCTGGTCGTAGAAGCGCTGCTGCTCCTGGGGGCTCTTCTCGCTGAGCAGGGCTCGCCGGATTTCGGCCGAGTAGAGCAGCGGCAGCACCCGCAGACCGAAGAACCGCAGATAGCGTTCGAACTTGCCGGCGTGGATCACCCCTCGCTCGATCCAGCCCATCCTCTCATCCCAGAAGGCGCGCAACGGACCGGGAAGGGAGAGGGCCCGGTAGTAGAGGCGACGGGCTCCCGAGGGAGTGACTCCCAGGAAGGCCAGCAGCTCGCGGTGCTCCAGGCGTGCGAAAGCCGCTCGGCGCAGCTCCAGGCAGGCCAGCTGAGCCCCCGAGAGGTCGCAGGCCACCACCCGGGCCGGATTGAGCGTGAGCAAAGCCAGGGCGTTGTCCCCCCCGGAAGCGATGGACAGGAGGTTGCCCTGGCGGGCCACCGGCTCGAGCGCCCGGCAGAGCACGTCGGCGTCCTCCCAGACGCTGGCGTAGCGGATGGTGCGATCGTTGAAGACGGTCACGTGACCAGGCCGGTGGTGCCGTCCATTTCGACCACCTGGCCGTCTTGCAGCCGCTCGAGCAGGCCGGGGATGCCCACCACGCAGGGAATTCCCAGCTCGCGAGCCACGATGGCCGAGTGGCTCAGCAGGCTGCCGCGCTGCACCAGCAGGCCCTCCACCACCGGAAAGAGCAGGGCCCAGCCGGGGTCGGTGCGCTCGGCCACCATGATGTGTCCCCGCAGCTCGCCTGGATGGGCCGGATCGCGCACGATGCGCACGGGGGCGCGCACCCTCCCGGGGCAGCAGCCCTGGCCCCGCAGCTCGCCTTCAGCCGGGACCTCCGGGGCAAAGCGCGTCAGCGCGGGCGAGCCCACCGTCTGGAAGCGGTCGGGGGGGGCCGGCTCGGAAGCGTAGCCGGTGAACTCGGCCCGGCGCTGCTCCACCACCTGCTCCAGCAGATTGCTGGCGGCGGTGCCTGCGAACCAGCCGAAGACCTCCTCGCGGGTCAGGTAGAACACGTCCCGCTCGCTCTTCAACGCACCCAGACGGGCGAGGTGGGCCCCCAGAGCCAGGAACAGGCGGCGGATCAGTCCGAAGACCCGGGTCCGCTCGAAGCGCAGGTTCTCGCGGTCGCGCACCCTCTCGCGGGCCTGCTTCAACACCGAGAAGAAGACCCGGGCCTTCCAGCCGCGGAGCTTGCTCCGCGCCACCAGCTCGGCCGCCTCGCGGGCGGCCTGCCCGCCCTGAGGGCGCGGGGGGTGATCGAGGTAGGCCCGAATCAGGCTCACCAGAGCGGTGGGATTTTCGCGCAGGGTCTCGGTCTCGAGCTTCAGCTCGCCCACCGAGCGGTCGCCGTAGCGCTCCAGGTAGTCATCCAGGAAGCCGGGCTCGAGCCGCGCGAGCATTTCCTCGTCGCTGAGGGCGAAAAGCTCGCGGGGTGCCCTGCGGGCCAGCTCCATCAAGGCTTCGGCCGGGCGAGTGGAGATGATCCCCCCCTCCCCGCACAGCAGATCGTTCTGGAGGGTGGGGGGCAGCCCGGGCAGCCATTTCTCCACCAGGCGGCCGAGCAGGCCGTGGAAGATCATGGCGAAGAAATCGTTCACCAGCGGGGCCTTCCACTCGCACAAGAGCTCCGTTTCCAGCTGGCGGTAGAGTCCGATCAGCTGCTCGGGTGTCAGTTTTTTGAGCTCACGACCTCGCTGGCGCGAGAGCACGCCCTCTACCCGCTGCTGGAAAGCCCCCACCTCCAGAGCCAGTCGGGCCTGCTCGCGCCCCATGGTGATCACCATGCGGACCAGACGGGCCAGGTCGCGCCAGCGGCCGTGAGAGGGCGGGGTCACGGGCGGGTTGGGCAGCTTCTGGCGCACGCCCATCATGCGCTCCATGAAGTCGCGGTTGAAGCTGAACCCGGGCAGCAGGGCCAGGGTGCGATACCAGTTGAGCAGGTTGTAGTAGATGCGCCCACGGATCAGGCCCAGCATGTTCTCGAAGACGGGTCGGTTGACTTGCAGCACGCTCTCCTCCACCCCCATCACCCGGCAGAACTGGGGATAGACGTGGGCGTAGACGCTGCGCGCAAAGCTGAAGGTGAGAGGTGTGGTCACCCCCGAGTAGCTCTCGATGATGTTGGAGTTGTCCCACAGCACCGGCTCGTCGGCCAGGGTGGTGATGGGCCGGCTCTGCAGCACCACCAGCCGGGTGCCCACCAGGGCCCATTCCACGTCCTGCGGGCCATCGAGTTGACGGGCCAGGCGCTGGCCCAGCTCGGCCAGGCCCAGTGCCTGCTCGTTGCTCAGGCAGGGGCCGGACCGAGCCAGGGGACGGCGCACCACTTCGCCCTGCTCCAGCACCAGTTGCTCGCACTGATCGCCCGGCAACGATTCCAACACCTGGCCCTGGTGGACCCGGTAGGTCTCCCCCGTGACCTCGCCGCTGACCAGCAACTCGCCCAGTCCGCGCACGGCGCTGATGACGCTCAGGTCGCGCTGGCCGCTGACCGGGTCGGCGGTGAAGAGCACTCCCGAGCAATCTGGTGCCACCATCTCCTGGAGGATCACGGCCATGGCGGGTGGGGATTCGTCGCCATAGGCGTGCTGCTGGTGCAGCGAGGCTCGAACCTGCTCCACGGCCGAGAGAGCCTGTTCCGCGCCAACTCCCAGCACGGTTCGAAATTGGCCCGCAAACGAACGCTCCCGTGAGTCTTCGCCCACGGCCGAGGAGCGCACCGCCAGGGGAACTCGGTCCAGACCGCTCTGGCGCAGGACCGTCTGGAGGGCTTCGGAGGAGGGCAGGGGAGCGCTGGCCTTGAGCACCACGAATCGGGGCACCTCGTGTCCCGAAGCCGCCAGCCGCGCGAGCTGGGTGCCTTTCCCTCCCAACTCGCGCGGCTCGACCGGATCACCGGGGCGGTAGAACGCGCTCACACCGTTGGGTTCGGGACGGCTGCCCCGGAGATCCTATCGCCTCATTGGGCAGAAGGTTGAAAGGCCAGCCAGGGCGCCAGGCCGAGCAGCAGGTACATCCCGATAGTCCAGAGCCCCGAGGCGATTTCCACAGCGCGGGCTCGGCGCCAGCCCGGCTCGGCCCGAAAGCGTAATCCGGCGCGGCCGGCCAGCAACCACATCCCGAGCAGCACCCCGAAGGAGGCCGTGCCGGCCCGCACCAAGTGCAGGGCCCCGGCAGCGGTGAGGGCGGTCAGGGTCAGCAGCAGCAACCAGATCGTGGGGGCGCGCTGCAGGCCCCAGGCCCGGGTGTAGGAATCCACCCCCACGCGCTCGTCGGAGGGGGCGCGCAATTTCCGTCCCACCTCGATCACGGTGCCGTTCAGGAAGGTGACCAGCAAGAAGAGCTCCAGGCCGTGGGGGATCCCCCGGCCGGCCTCGATCCAGTCCAGCCCGGTGGTGTAGAAGTCGATCATCGGCATGATCAGCATGTGACTGACCAGATACCAGGTGACATGGGCGCGCAGCCACGAGCGCACGAAGAACTCCTTGGTCATCAGGGCGGCCCAGAAAGCCACCCCCAGGCAGGGCCACAGCAGGCGCGGATCGCGCCAGGCGTTGAGAGCCAGGGCCAGCCCCAGCAGGACCAGGCCGGTCCAGCGCAACTCCCGCAAACGGATCAGGCCGCGTGGAACCGGCAGCTCGGGGCGAAACTCGCGGTCGGTGTCGGCGTCCTTGTGCTCGTCGAGCACCCGCAGCCAGAAGAAGAAGACCAGCGAGGTGAAGCAGCCCACCGCGAAGGTCGGCCAGGGCACGAATCCGGCCACCCCCCGGGCCACGCGCGAGTAAGCCGCGGCCGAGAAGGTGAAGACCGTGATCATGGGCACGTAAGCAGCCAGGGGAAAGCGTTCGCGGGTATAGGCCAGCAGTCGAGCCGGAAAGCTCAACGCTTGTGGGGACGACCGAGGCGCTCGTGGGCGCCCGCGAACTGGTGGCTGCACATGGCGGCGCAGATGGAGATCTCGCCCGCCAGGGCCACCCCGGCGCAGATCTCGGCCAGCTTCTGGGCCGTGCCGTCGCCGGTGCACTCGAGCAGGGCCAGGCATTCGCGGGCCGTGGGCAGGCGCGTGCCGCCGCCCACGGTGCCCACGATCAGGTTGGGCAGGGTGACCGAGCAGTACAGATCGCCGCCCCGGTTCTCCATCCGTGTCACACCCACCGAAGCCTCGCTGATGGTGGCCACGTCCTGGCCGCAAGCCAGGAAGAGGGCGGCGATGCCGTTGGCCACGTGACCCGAGACGCCGATCGAGCCGGTTTGCACCCCCCCCACGAAGTTCATCAGCCAGCAATGCTGGATGCGCTCGGCGGTGGTGTGCAAGCCGCGCTCGACCAGACGGCGAGGGATCAGCGTCTCGGCGATGACCCGCCGACCGCGGGTCAACAGGAAGCTCTGAGCGGTGGCCTTCTTGTCGCCCGACATGTTGGCCTCGAGGAACCAGAAGCGAGGTTGCAGGGGCGTGCGCTCCAGGATATCCTGGCAGATCTCGGCCGTGCACAGGGTGACCATGTTCTGGCCCGAGGCGTCTCCCGTGTAGAACTGGAAGATCAAATAGACGTGGTTGGCTTCGACGTGGGTCACCAGGTTGAGCAACCGACCGTGCGAGGTGCGGGCGGCGGTCACTTCCTGGAAGCGCTCGATCTGGCCGTGGATCCAGGTCGTGAAGAGCGCCGCCTCGCGGAGCGTCTCGAAGGCAAAGCCCGGGGCACGTTGCACTTGCTCGGCGGTGACGGCAGCGCTGGCTCCGCCCGAACGGGTGATCACTCGCGCGCCGCGATCGTAACTGGAGATCAAAGCCCCCTCGGAGGTGGCCAGCGGCACGTAAAAATCGCCGCTGGCAAACATTCCTCGGATGCGCAGCGGACCGATCACGCCGGTAGGAACGCGGGTATAGCCCAGAAATTGCTCGATGTTGCCCTGCAACTCGGCCGGGTCAGGCTCGGGAACCGAGCCGGTCAGGTGCTCGAGCTTCTTCCCCCGCTGCTCGAAGAAGGCCACCCGCTGCTGGCGGGCCTCCTCGCTCCAGTCCCAGGAACGAGGTACAGGGGGCGGCGGAGGGCTGAAGTCTGGCTTCAGCCCATCGAGTCGCGATTCAAGCTTCTCTCCCTGCCCAATACGAGACATGATCTCACGGGCGCGTTCCACCGAAAGGGTCATGGCGGGCGACCCTTCGCCTTTTACGCCCCGAGCCCTCCGTCGAGTTCAATTTCAAAGGCACAGGACTCGACCCGCCCCAGCCGCAGGGCGAAATCGACCAGTTTTTTCTGGAGTCCGTAGCGTCGCGAGAGCTCTCGATTCACCTCGACCAGCTCTTCCGGGCTCAAGATGCGGGCCAGACCCGAGCGGGCCTCCGCCAACAGGTGACCCGGCCGCAATGCCGGGGCCACCTGCACCCGGGGCTCGTTGCGCACCCGCTTGACCTTGCCCGAGCGAGCACCTGTCCGCACGTAAAGCTTGCCGCCTCGCTCCACGAACCAGACCGGGGTGGTGACCGGTTGCCCGTTCTTGCGAAAGGTGGTGAGGGCCAGAAAGCGAGCCTGGCGAAAGGCGCTCAACCTTCCACGTAGGGGTCAGCCAGGCCCAGGGCGTCGTCGATGATGGCCAGGCCTTCCCTGACCTGCTCGGAGGTGATGCACAGGGGAGGCACGCAGAAGAGCCAGTCCCAGCGCACGAAGGTGAACATCCCCAGCTCGCGCAGGCGCGCTGCCACCTTTTTCATCGGCTCGCTGAGGGGCTTATTCCAGCCCTGCATCGGCTCTTTCGTCTGCCGGTTCTTCACCAGCTCGAAGAGCCAGAACAGTCCGACGCCACGCACGTCACCCACGCACGGGTGCTTCTCGGCCAGCTCACGCATGCCCGCCTCCAGCACCTTACCCATGGCAGCGGCGTTCTCGATCAGATTCTCTTCCTGATAAACCTTGATAGTAGCCACCGCCGCCCCGCAGCCCAGCGGATGCGAGCTGTAGGTGAGGCCGCACCAGAGCATATTCTTCTCGAAGTGCTCGGCGATAGCCTCGCTGGCCACCACCGCTCCCAGTGGCACGTAGCCCGAAGTGAGCCCCTTGGCCATGACCATCAGGTCGGGCACCACACCGTAGAGGTCCACCCCGAACCACTTGCCGGTGCGTCCGAAGCCGCTCATCACCTCGTCGGCGATCAGCAAGATACCGTGCTTGTCGCACAGCTCGCGAATGCGGTGCCAGTAGCGGGCCGTGGAGGGAGCGATCAGGCCGCTGGAGCCGTTGTAGCCCTCGAGCAGGATTCCCGCAATGGTCTGGGGCCCCTCCATCTCGATGATGTCCGCCATCATGTCCACCACCGCCATGTCCCCTTCCTCGGGGGTGCAGTTGCGGTAGAGGGGGCTTCGGTAGGCGTAGGGCTCGGGTACTCGCACGATCCAGGGCATCCCGGGGTCGAAAGCCAGTCGGCGAGGGTCGCCTCCGGCTGAGGCGGCCGCAAACGTACCCCCGTGGAAGCTGCGCAAACGGGTGATGATCTTCTGGCGCCCGGTCACCAGGCGAGCCATCTTCATCGCATTCTCGATGGCGTCGGCCCCGCCCAGGGTGAAAAAGCTCTTCTTCAGCTTGCCGGGAGTAATCGAGGCGATCAACTCGGCGGCCTCGCCGCGCGATCGGGTGGCCATCCCGGGATAAGCGTAAACCAGCTCCTCGGCCTGCTTCTTGATGGCCTCGATCACTTTGGGGTGGCCGTGCCCGATGTTGACGTTCATCAGCTGCGAGGAGAAGTCGATGTAGCGCTTACCGGCCGCGTCCCAGAAGTAGACCCCTCTGGCCCGTTCCATCGCGATGGGGTTGACATCTTGTTGAACCGACCAGGAAAAGAGCGAATATTCCTTGTTCTTGCGGATGATCTCCGCGGCATCCGCGGCCGAGCCGCTTTCGATGAGCGTCATGACTCCTCCAGTTATTCAGGTTCCACAGGCTTCAAGACTTTCCGAGCGCAGGGCTCCCCGGTCCACTTTCCCAAGGTGGGTGCGGGGGAGGCTGGCCACGAACAACACCCGCCGAGGGTGCTTGAAGGGCTCCAGAGCTGCCAGAACGTGGTCTTTGAGGGTTTGCTCGAGGGCGGGGCCGGTCGGACCTTCAGCCACCACGTAAGCGTGAGGTCGGATCAGCCCGTCATGGCACACCATCCCCACCACGGCGCACTCTTTGACGGCCGGATGGGTCAACAAGCAGCTCTCCACCTCCTGAGGGGCCAGCCAGCGCCCGGCCACCTTGAGCAACTCGTCCCCCCGGCCGCAGTAGCGATAGTAACCATCCTCATCCCGGCTGACCAGATCGCTGGAGACGAACCAGGGACCCCGCAGGGCTTCCTGGCTCTTGTCGGACTCCTGCCAGTAGCAAAGTGCCCGCGAGTCTCCTCGAACCCAGAGCCGTCCCACCTCGCCGGTTGGCACCTCGCGGCCCTCGTCGTCGGCCGCCTTGACCGTGAAGCCCGGCACGGGGCGACCCAGGGTGCCGGGACGAGCCGCTCCGGGCGGATTGCTCAGGAAGATGTGCCACATCTCGGCCGTGCCCAGACCGTCGAGCAGCTCCACTCCGAAGACCTCCCGCCAGCGATGAAAGAGCGCCTCCGGCAGAGCCTCTCCGGCCGACGTGGCCAGGCGCAGGCAGCTGAGATCCTGGCTGGCAGCCTCGGGGTGGCTGACCATGTGATTGACCATGGTAGGCACGTTCACCAAAATGGTGGGCCGATGGCGCGCGATCTGTTGGAACAGGCGCTCAACCGTGCATTTTTCGGGAAAAAGCACGGTGCTGGCCCCGACCGAGAAGGGGAAGATGAGATTTGATCCGGTAGCATAACCAAAAAACAGCTTGGGCACAGAGAGCGTGCGGTCCTGGCGCTGGTACCCCAGGAAGCGTTTGCCGTAGAGCTCGGTGGTATTGTAAAAGGAGCGGTGGCTCTGCAGAACGGCTTTGGGCCGACCGGTGGTCCCGCCTGAAAAGAGCCAGATGGCCACGTCGTCTCGGTGGGTGCGGTACCCGGGCTGAAAGTCAACGGGTTGCTCGTCGGCCTGCTCGGGGATCACCCGAGGAATTCGTCCCCCGAAGCTTTCTCTCCGCGCGCCCTCTACGATCGCCAGCCGAGCCCGGGAGTAGTCAACCATGGCCTGATTCTCGTCCGGAGACAGGCCCGGATTGAGCATCACCACCGCCGCCCCCAGCTTGAGAGCCCCGAACAGGGAGGCTACGTAGTCAAAGCCGTCGCTGAGACTGAGCAGGAGCCGTTGCTCAGCCTGTAACCCGTGGCTCTGGAAAAGATTGGCCATCTGGTGCGAGCGCTGGCAAACCTGCCGATAGGAGTAGCTCTGGCCTGAAACGTGGAGGGCGGGCAGGTCGCCCAGCCCTTCGCTCAGGCGGGCATCCAGGCAGTATTCGGCCAGGTTGAAGGTCTCGGGAGGCGGATCAATCAGGCTTTCTAAGGACATCCTCGTCCTCCGTCGTGGGCGGAGGAGGCACGAACCCGGCATGCTGAGCCAGGGTGGGAACCTCGTCCTTGACCGCCGGCGGGGGAGGCCCGGGGGCGGCACGCTCCAGCGGTTGGGGAGCTGCGGGGGCCGCAGGCTCGGCCGGCTCGCGACCGATCCTGATGCCGGCCTTGCGCATCTCGAAAAGCCGTTGCTCGAGGGCCTGCCCGAACTCTTCGGCCAGCTTGAGGTGCTTGTCGGTGAAGGCCCCTGCCTTGATGCGGTTATCGGCATAGAGCAGGCCCACCACCAGCCGGGAAGGGTGGCGCAGGGGCAGGCACAGGATGGACCGCAAGTTACTCAGCACCACGCTGGTGCGGTTGCCGAAACGCGGATCGGCTCCGGCATCGAGCAAAATGATGGGCTTGCCTTCGCGGCGCACCGAGCGAAGCAACTCCTGGCTGATCTCAGCCGTCGTGAAGACAGTTTCTGGCTCGATTCCGTGGGCGGCTTCCACCGCCAGCTCTTCTGCTTCTTTTTCCTGGTAAAGGAACAGGCATCTTTCCGCAGACAGATCATCGCGCAAGAAGGCCAAAACCTGCTGGCACAGAGCCTCGAAGGAGTCGATGTGTGAGAGGTCCCACATACTCAGGGGCGATTCGGCGGGGTCGGGGGGGCCACCTTTCGGGAGGGGAAGGCGAGTTTGCACAGAATAGCCGGCTTCGCCCTCGCCGGTATCCGGCACAATTTTTTGGGCGGTCCGACGCGGAGGAAGGTATGTCGTTGAAAGACGTGGGCAAAACCACACCAATCGTGGAAGTCATCCGCCGGGTGCTCGAGAAGCAGCAAAAGCCGATGTCCCTGGAAGAGCTGACCATGCACGTGATGGAGTCGTGGGGGCGCGACTTCCCGAACAATCCCTATGAGGACGTGAGCCTGATCTACAAGCTGGCCACGCGCGTCCTGCGCTGTCAGGTGTTCTTCGACGAGACGGGGGGCGAGCCGCCCACCGTCCAGGCCGAGGATGCCCGACCCGAGCCGATGAATCAGGTGCCGTTCCTGACCTCGACCCAGCTCAACGTGATTCTGGATCAACTCCGTCACGTCAAGCTTTCGCTGGCCGAAGTCCCGGCAGCGACGGGCAACGGCAAGAAGAAGTAGATTCTCAAGCGCATTCTGCGTCGTCTGGAGGGCCGTCCTCTGGTCGATGCCCTGGCCCAACTTCCAGCCAGCGACTTCGACTCGCTGATGCTGGCCGTTTTCGCTCAGCGTGCTGGAGACGGCCAACCGGTCGAGCTGCTGCGCCGCTTTGAAGAAAAGCAGGCCAGTCGCGTCCTGAGCCTGGACTCCCGCCGCCTGCATGCCGCTGAAGGGGCGTTGCTGGAAGCGGCCGAGCCTTTTGAGGCGCTGGGCCTGGGCCCGGCCTTACCATTTGGGGCCACCCGAACCCTGGGTGGCATCCACCAGAACAACGTCCTGAGCGCCGCCCGGGGGCTCGAGGTGGTGGGAGACCCCAGCCTGGCCCTGGCGCTCGAGGCGGCTCGGCGCCGACGCCACGCGCGCTCGAAGCCGATCAGGTTGTGCGCCAGTCAGCGCGTGATCCGCATGCAGCCGCTACCAGATCCCTCCTGGTTGCCTCACTTTCAGCTCTTTGCCGCGGTCACGGCCAGTCGAGCTGGCCGCTCGCTCGAGGCTTTGCGCGAGCACGCGTCTGTCTACCTGAGAGTCCTCTCTCCCCGGGCCGAGCGGGTGGTGCTGGAGGTCAGCGATAGCCGTCGGGTACTGCGCCTGCTGGCTGAGCAGGGGATCGAGGTGCAGGGTCAGTTCCAGGCTCACGACCTGGCCTCCTCGGCCGCCTACCTGGCCGAGCGCGGGGTTGTCCTACCTCGCGGCCGGGGCCTGGATGCTCGACTCGAGTCGGAGATTCTCGAGCCCCTGGAAAAGGAGTTTCCCGCCCTGGAGCTTTCCGTCGATCTGGGACGCTGCGAAGGTCTGTCTTACTACTCGGGTCCCATGCTGCGCATCCTGGCGGCTCGGCCCGATGGACCTCTGTTGCACCTGGTGGATGGAGGGCAATTGGACTGGACCGCGCGTCTGCTTGCGGATCGGTCCGAGTGGGTCCTGGCCAGTGGCATCGGCGTTGATCGATTGGCGCAGTTCTTCTGAGGGGTTTCCGTGAGCCAGTTCACGGATAACTCGCTCCGGGTGAGCTAGACTCTATTGGTAAGTAAGGTCCAGCTTGGAAGGCGCCGGCCCTCAGGGGGGAACCGGCGCCTTCTCTTAGGGCCGAGAAAAGTTTCGCTATGTTTGTACGATGTTCGGGAGGATCCCCGGAGGCAAGAACGAAATTCAACCTCAGGCCCGGTTTTGACGGGCGCAAAGAGGTGTTGTAGCGCGAGTCAACAGCGTTTGTTCGTTGCCGTCGAGTTGGCTTCGGTTGCTCGTCAGGTAGAAGAAATTCAATCTCTTCTCCGTGTGGCGGCCGAGGATGTCAACTGGGTACGGCCTGAAAATTTCCATCTCACTCTGAAGTTTCTGGGGGGCACCCCCGACGAGCGCATCGAGTCGATCCAGCAGGCTCTGGCCCGAGCCGTGAGCGGGATGGAGCCTTTTGAGGTCGAGTTGAGCGGGGTCGGCGCTTTTCCCACGACTTCCCGGGCCCGCGTGGTTTGGGTCGGATTGGTTCCCGAGCGCCCGCTGGTGCAACTGGCCGGGCGTGTTGAGGATGAGTTGGAGGGCTTGGGAGTGGGTCGCGAGGAGCGGCCATTCGCGGCCCACGTCACGCTGGGAAGGCGGCGCACTCCGCGTCGCGACGAGAGGTTGCAAAAGACGCTGGGTGAGTTGACCGTGGCAAATGGCGCCCGGTCTCGGATCGCGGAGGCGGTTCTGATGCAGAGCCACTTGCGAGCGGGCGGACCGGTCTATACGCCGGTGGCCAGGTTCCCCTTCAAAGGTTGATCCGTCGCACGGAGCGCGCACAGTTTCAGGGTCGCGCGCGCTGGCAAAGCCCGGTCGCACCGGGACAACAGATGAGGTGCAACTGCAATGGATAAAGCAAAAGCTCTGGATATGGCCCTGTCGCAGATCGAGCGACAGTTTGGAAAAGGCTCCATCATGAAACTGGGTGATGCCTCGGCGCGCTACGAGGTGCCCGCCATTCCCACAGGCTCTCTGGCCATCGACGTGGCTCTGGGTATCGGAGGCATCCCTCGCGGCCGCGTGACCGAGATTTTCGGTCCCGAGTCGTCGGGCAAGACCACCCTGGCCTTGCAGGTGGTGGGCGAGGCCCAGAAGCTGGGTGGAATCGCTGCCTTCATCGACGTCGAGCACGCCCTCGACCCCCATTACGCTCGCAACCTCGGGGTCGATCTCGACAACCTTTACGTGGCTCAGCCCGATACCGGCGAGCAGGGCCTGGAGATCGTCGAGACGCTGGTGCGCTC
>QWHO01000021.1 GCA_021404945.1 bacterium CPR1 | reverse complement strand
ACAGCAGGCCCAGTTTGCTCATCGGGTCGGCCACCGCCCGCTGGAAGCTCTCGAGCGTGCCGCGGGAGTAGACCTGTCCGCGGCGGCGGGTCAGAATGACCGCGCTGCCATCGGGTTTCTTGAGGATCAAGACCATCAGGCTGGGATCGCTGGGGACCACTCCGCCTTCCATGTCTTCGCCCACCTCGATGAACTCGGCCCGGATATCCAGCCCGCAGGCCCCGGCCGGGGCCAGCAGCAAAATAAGAGCCAGGAGGATGCTTTTCACAGGAGCTCCGTCGCTTTCCAGGGTCGGGTTGTTCCGTCCAGGGTCAGAAGGGTCCGATAGTGCTCCGGGCGGCGATCCCGAAAAAAGCCCATCCCGGCACGAAACGAGCGGGCCAGCTCAAGGTCGACCTCGGCCTGCAGGATGGTTTCACTGTGGTCATCGGCCTCGGCCAGGATCTCCCCCCGGAAGTCGGCGATGAAGGAATGCCCGTAAAAGCGGGCCTCGCCTTCCTGTCCCACCCGGTTGGCCGCAGCCAGGTAGCAGCTGTTGCACACGGCATGCCCGAGCATGGCCCGCTGCCACATGGCCCGGGTGTCCAGGCTGTCCGCCTCGGGAGGCTCCGAGCCGATGGCCGTGGGGTAGAGCAGGAGGTCGGCGCCCAGCAGGGCCAGGGCCCGGGCGCACTCGGGGAACCACTGATCCCAGCAGATTCCCACGCCCACCGCCCCCACCGCCGTCGACCAGGTGCGAAAGCCGGTGTCGCCCGGGTTGAAGTAGTACTTCTCCTGGTAGCCCGGACCATCGGGGATGTGGGTCTTGCGATAGCAGCCCAGCGCCTCGCCGCTGGCGTCGATCATCTGCAGGCTGTTGTAGTGGGCCTGGCCGGCCCGCTCGAAAAAGCTGACCGGCAGCACCACTTTCAGCTCGCGGGCCATCTCGGCGAAGCGGCCCAGGAAAGGGTGGCCCGACACCGGGTGGGAGAGCTGAAAGCGCTCTTCTCGCTGCTGCTGGGGAAAATAAAGACCTTCGAAGAGCTCGGGCAACAAGATCAGGTTGGCTCCCTGGTCGGCAGCCGTTCGGACCCGGTCCACGGCCTTCTCGAGGTTGTCTTGCAGCTCGGAGCTCATGCTCATCTGCACAACGGCCAGCTTCATCGCGCCAGGGCTCCGGTCGGTTGCTGCTGGGTCAGGCAGTGGAAGGCTCCCCCGCTGGTGATGATGGCTCGGGCCGGAAAGCCCTCCACCAGCCTTCCCGGGAAAACCTTGCTTAACACGTGCATGGCCTCGTCGTCCCTGGGGTCACCATAAAGAGGCACCAGCACGATGCCGTTGGCGATGTAGAAGTTGGCGTAGGTCATGGGCAGGCGCACTCCTTCCAGCTCGCGTCGCTCCTGCGGCAGGGGCAGCTTCACCACCTCCAGGCCGTAAGATTTGAGCTGGTGAAAGTTCTCCAGCAACAGGTCGTGGTTGGAGTCGCCCTGGCCAGCGATCGAGCTCACCACTTTGCCTGGCGCCACAAAGCGGGTCAGCGTGTCGATGTGGCCATCGGTGTGGTCGCCCTCCAGCCCGCGCTCGAGCCAGATCACCCGATCCAGGCCCAGATAGCGGTGCAGCTCGCGCTGCAGCTCGGCGGGCTGAACGCCGGGGTTGCGTCTGGGGTGCAGCAGGCACTGGCGAGTGGTGAGACAGAGGCCGGTGCCGTCGGTCTCCAGCGAGCCGCCCTCCATCACCAGGTCGATCTCGACCCGGCGGGCGCCCAGGATTCGGGCGATCGTCTCGGGGGCCCTGGCGTCCAGGGCGTAGTCGTACTTCTGGCCCCAGGCATTGAAGCGCCAGTGGGTCAGGTGGATGCTGCCGTCCTCGCGGCGCACGAAGATGGGGCCGTTGTCGCGCAGCCAGACGTCGTCGAGGGGGCCGCGGTGGAAGCGCACATCGCAGCCTTCCAGCCGCTGGCGGGCATCATCCTCGGTGTCCTGGTCGTGCACCAGCAGCTCGACCGGCTCAAAGGCGCTCAGCCGGCGCAGGACGGCCGCATACTCTTCGCGGGCGGGCGCAAGAAAGCCGCGCCATTCCTCGTCATCGAAGGGCCAGGAGGCCCAGGTGGCGGCGTGGGGCTCCCACTCGGCGGGCATGCGAAGTTCCATCTGGGCGAGGGGCTTTGACGCCCGGGGGAGCAGTCCTGGCGTGTTTCCCGAGCGCTCTCGCCTGCGCCGCTCGTGGAGCTGGCACAAAGTGTGCCGCGCCCAGAGCTGGCACAGGTGCCGCTCGTGGAGCTGGCACAAAGTGTGCCACGCCCAGAGCTGGCACACTCAGAAAAGTCCCGGGCGCCCTCCCAGGCTTTGAAGAGCCGCCGCCAGATACGACTTCTCCGAGATGAGGGCGTCGTCGAGGGGGGTGGCGCCCAGGTCATTGGCGCCGTTCACGTCCGCCCCCCGGCCGACCAGGAAGGCGGCGGTGCGGGCCTTGTCCTGCTCGGTATCCTGCTCGGTCCAGACCGACACGCAGAACGACAGGGGGGGAAATCCAGCGATCGGCTCGGTCAGGCTGGCTCCGCGATCGAGCAGGAGGCCGATCAGCCCCAGGTGGTTAGACAGTATGGCCCCGGCCAGCGCTGGAACCTTCTGGCCCCGGGCGCTGGCTCCGGCGTCCAGGGCGGCCCGGGCGGCTTGAAGCGAGCGGGCCTTGATGGCTCCGGTGAGGATCTCCTCGGGCGACTCGCCAGCCTGGAGCCTCTGCAGGAGGCGGCCGGTCTCCTCGGGCGGGTCGGGCGGATCGGGGGCGGGCAGGTCGTCCACCTCGAGCAGGGGAGCCAGCCGCGGGGGCAGCGGCTCCTGGTTCTGGCTCTGGGCCCGGGCACGCTCATGCCGGGCCTCGGCATCGTCGGGACAAACGCGGAGCAGTCGTTCCAGGTCGGCCAGCGCTTCGGAAAACCGGCCTTCCAGCCGGTTGAGCCGGCCCCGATTGAAGAGGGCCTGGCTTTGATCGGGCAGGGCTTCCAGCACCCGATCGAGCGCCTGGCGAGCCTCAGCGAGCCGCCCCAGGGCCAGCCAGACCGAGCTCTGGTTGACCAGGGCGCACACCATGCCGGGGCGCATCTCCAGCGCCCGGGCGTAGTCGCGCTCGGCCTCCTGGTAGCGTCCGCGGCGAAAGAAGGTGTTGCCCCGGTTGTAGTAGAGGTCGGGATCGCGGGGCTCGATGCGGATGGCGTGGTTGAGACCTTCTTCGGCCTCGTCGTCGCGGCCCAGCTCGCCCAGGGTGGTGGCCATGTTGTGCAGCACCCACACCTCGCGCTCGCTCGCCCAGTTGCTGCCCAGGCACTGGGAGAAGTGCTCCAGGGCTTCCTCGCGCCGCCCGCCGTTGCTGAGGGCCAGGGCATACTGGGCGCGGTGCTCGGGGTTGCCGGGCTCGAGCCGCATGCAGGTCTGAAAGTCGGCCTGGGCCTCCTGGTAGCGCCCCTCGCTCCAGTGCAGGGCTCCCCTGGCGATGTAGGCTTTAAGGTAATTGGGATCGAGCTCGATGGCCTGATTCAGATCGCTCATCGCTTGCCCCGACCGCTCCAGGGTGCGCAGGGCCTGGCTGCGGTTGTAGTAGGGCTTGGGGTAACGCGGGTCGAGCTGGATGGCCCGGTTGAACTCTCCCAGCGCCCGCTCGGGCTGACCCAACTCGCGCAGGACGCTGCCGAGGTTGTTGTGGTGCCGGGCGGCGTTGGTCGGGTCGAGCTTGATCAGGGCCTGCAGATCGTCCACCGCCGCTGCCCACTGGCTCATCATCATGCAGATGTTGCTCCGCAAGGCGCGGGCTGGCACATAGTTGGGGTCGGCCTCGAGGGCGGCCTGGAGGCATTCGAGCACTTTGCGAGCGTCACCCTGCTCGAAGTGCTGCTGAGCGAGCTGAAACAAAGCCTCAGCTCCCGGCCCTTTGCGCTTGAAGACTCCGCCCATGCAATGATTGGCTTCGGGCTCCAAGCGCTCCTGTTCCTGCGACCAGCGAAATCCCGGCCCGGACGGGTATTCCTCCTGCGAACAGGAGTTCCGGGCAGGATCCAGAATTTTGTTCAAATCAGAGCCAGAAGAGGTGGATTTTGCTTCAAAATCTTTTCCGTCCGACCGAGCTGGGGGAGTTTGTCGACTGCCAGGGCGAGCGCATCATCTTCAAGAGCTCGCGTCCCTACGAGATGGGCAAGAAGGTGCAGCTGCGGCTGACCCTGCCCGACCATCCACGGGTGCGCATTCAGGTGGGAACCTGCCGCAGCCTGCCCGGGGGCGGCTACGTGGTGGTGGGACGGCTGCTCAAGGGCGTTCGTTTGCCGGGCGGCTCGGCCCGTCCCGAGCCTTTCCTGCGCCAGTCGCGTCGATTCCCCTGCCGTACCCGTGTGCTCTCGCGATGTCTGCCGGGCTTCCGGGCGATGACCCTGGACGTCAGCTCGAGCGGTGTGCAGCTCGAGACCGACGGCAAGATGCCGGTGGGCATCCAGATCCAGATGGTGCTGGAGCTGGGTGAGCAGGGCCCGGGCCTTTCGTGTCAGGCCCGGGTGGCCTGGTGCGCCCCTCACGATGAGCAGAACCGCTACCGGGTGGGCCTGGAGTTCCTCAGTCCCTCGCAAGAGCTGCTGCGCGGCCTGGAGTCACTGGCCCGGCGAGCCGCTCCCGAGGAGTTCGAGCTGATGACTGGCCGCTTCAAAGAGCTGACCCCGCAGGAGCCACCTCCTCGCCGCGACAACGAGCTACGCACTCCGATGAAGGCGCGTCTGGAGCGCTATTCCATCGAGGACGACCTGATCAACCTGCGCCTGCGTACCCCCGACGGCGACCTGCGCAAGATGGTTATCCGCTCGCCTAAAGCGGTGGTGGACCGGCGCGGCTCGGCCGGCCTCGAGGTGGAGGAGTTGGGCCGCTCGGAGGCTCCGGGCAAGCACAACTATCGATTGCTGAACGGAAAGCGCGAGCCTGTGCTGGAAATCGAGGCCGACCCGAGCTAATGCGCTCGCCGTCTGGTCTTGCAAAGACTTAGCCCGATCGGCTGGGTGACGCCCAACAGGTTGTGCAAAATCTCGGTGCAGGGGTTCGACCCCGGAGCGCCAAGGGCTCGAGGGATGGAGAAGAAGAATCCCTCCGCCGTGCATCTGGCGGTCTCCGAGATGCCCCGGCTCATTCCAGCGGGCTCGCTCGTCGAGCTGGAGCCAGCCCGGGTAGAGACGCTCAGATTTGGCGACGTGCTCTACGTTGACAACCAGAGCCGCAAGGTTCTGTGCCGCTTTCTGAGGCACTGGAGCAGCAACGGCGAAAGCATGGTGATGCTGGCTCAGCCGGGGCTCTCGCACGCCATCGTTCTTCCTTTCAAGTCGTTGATCGGCAAGGTGAAGCGGGTCAGCCATGGCTCCGACGTGACCGAGCCCAACAATGAGTCCTTCCTGCTGCGTCTGCTGCCCAAGCTGACCGACTACGGCACCACCAGCCCGATGAGGAAGTTCTTTCCCGGGAAACGCTGAACGGGCGGGCTTGCCGAAGGGACAGAGAATTTTCAGCCCCAAGCGCTATCCTGCCTTGCATGAGGATCCTTCCGTCCTCCTTTCTGACCGTCAGCCAGCAGGCGGTGCGGCCGCAAGCGGCCCTGGCTCCCGCTGGCCCGCGCGACAGCGTGCAGTTGGGCCAAGCCCAGCCCGCATACTCTCACCTGGGCTCTACCGGCTTTTCCACGGCCAGCCAGGTCGCGGTCGGGACCGGTCTGACTCTGGGCGCCATGGGACGGGGGCTGGACGCTCAGGGCGTCAAGTTTCAGTACATGGGCCGCGGGCTTGACTTCTGGAACGAGAAGTGGAAGGACGCTCCCGGCGAGAAGCCGGCCAGCTACATTCAGGACGGCAGCCGGGTGCAGTTCCAGTTGCCCGGGCACGGCTGGGCACCGCTGACCAGCGCTGAGACCCTGGGCATGGTCTTTGCCTTTCACGGTGGGGGCAATCTGCGCTCGCTGCAACACCCCCAGCTGGGCGAGCAAGTTGAGGCTCTGGCCCGAAGCGGGGTCAGCCTTCGGGATGAATCCCATAACACTCTGCCCGCCTGGCAGGCCTACCAGAGGCTGGCCTCGGGCCAGCGGGTGGTCGTCCCCGAGGGCACCTTGCACAGTCCCGAGGAGGCATCCCTGGCCGTGTTCCTCAAGACCGGGGCCGCTCCCAACCTGAGCCGCCCCGAGCTGGCCGCTCACCTCAAGAGCCTGCAGGGTTATCAGCTTTCGAGCGGGGATCCGTTTGCCACCTACCGGAGCAACCCGGCCGAGGTGGCCCTGCAGGCTCACGGCGAGACCCTGCTGACCTGGAAGACCGACCAGGCTCCCGATCTGAGCGCTCTGGCCGAGCAAAGAAAGCGCCTCGAGGAGCTGCGCGGCGAGTTGGGCGCAGAGCCGGCCGGCAAGGTCTGGCGATTGCTGGCCAGCGACGGCAGCGAGCGCCCCTACGCCGAGCGGCTCGATCTTTATCGCGCCACTCGCGGTGAGGCGCTCTACCGTGAGGCGCTGGCCCAGAGCGCCGGCCAGGATCTCACCTCGCTGTCGGCTCGACTGCGGGCGGTCAAAGACCACCCTCAGCCCCTGGAAGCTGCCCGGGCCCTGGCGCAGAGCCACCAGCCGGAGCGATTTCTCGAGTGCCTGAAGAGCTTCCCCCGGCTGGAGGTGGCCCAAAGGCTAGCGGTGCTGCCGCCCGAGGCCGTCGAAGTGGTCAGAAATGCCCGCCCGGAGTGGAAGAGCGAGGGAGCCTGGAGCAGCCATGCCAGCGGTTGGAAGGATAATCCCGGGGGCGCCTACACTTCCAACCTGGACATCTCCCTGACAAGCCGAGGGGTCTCGCTGCAGGGCGTCCAGGATGCCGTGCTCGGCTTTGAGGCCGGTTGGAGCCTGGAGAAGGACCGCGACCACGTGTTCCTGGAGATTCGCCCCCGAGGCGGTGACTGGCGCTCGCTTGAGACCTACACCGGCGACGGCGCCATGGCTCCCCGCAGGGTTTCCCTGCGAAGCTTCGTCAACCAGGACATCGAGCTTCGTTTCCGTTTGAAAACCGATTCCAGCGTGGAGAAGGAAGGCTTTCAACTCCAGAATCTGGCCCTGACGGCCCTCGGTCCGGCCGGCCAGCGCATCTTGCTCACCCACCAGAGCGGTGGGGAGATGGAGGAGCTGTTGACCGAGTTGGAGCGACCGGGTCAGAATGTGGCCCTGCTGTCCGAATTCCTGGGCCGCTACGCATCCACGGCCGAGGGCATGGCGGCCTGGCGCTCGCTGGGCCCCGCCCCCGATCCCGAGCAGGCCGCCGCTCTCTCCAAGCTCAGTCAGGAGCTGGGCTCGCGTACCGCGGTTGCCATCTGGCCTGATCTGGTCCGGGGAGCGGGAAGCTGGGAGGAGCGTAAGAATCGAGCCGTCGAGACCCACGATCTGGGCGTTCGGCTGGCGCGTGCTCGGCGCAGCGACGACCTCGAGCTGGCCTACGCCACCATCAAGCCGCTGAGCGATGAAGCCAGGAGGTCGCTGGACCGCCTGCTGGCCAGCTCTTCCAAGGAGGGGTGGCAGAGTCAGGGGGGCTGGGGCTACGATCCGGCCGAGAAGGCCTGGAGCACCAATCCGGGTCTGGAGGCTTACTCCAACAACGCTCGCGAGACCCTGCTCGGACCCACCCTCGACCTGACCGGCCGCCAGGGCACCAGTCTGCGCTTCGAGGCCCGCTGGGAGCTGGAGGACAAGTACGACTTCGTGCAACTACAGGCCTCCACCGACGGCCAGGAGTGGAAGGACCTGAGCAAATACGGAGGCAGCAACGGCTGGACCGGACAGAGCCTCAGCCTGTCCGCCTACGACGGTCAGAAGGTGCAGCTTCGCTGGCTCTTGATCACTGATGGCTCGGGTGAGCGCAAAGGTCTTGTCTTCCGCAACTTCAGCGTGCAGTCAGCTGGCGAGGACCTCGTCTTCCGCGATGAGCCCGATCGGGCTCGCCAGACTTGCGAGCGCCTCTTCGAGCTGGCTGCAAGCCAGGAGAGCGATGCCCTGGCAGGAGCTGCGGCCCTCCTGGATGAGGTGAGCGCCAGCCAGGCTCTGGCCCTCCAGCCAGTGCTGGCGAGGGCCGGCTCGCGAGCCGGCGAGGTTCGCGCCCTGGTGAGCGCCCTGGGCGTGGAGGCAGCCGTCAGCCAGGCCGACCTGGTGCTGGCCGGACGCGGCGCCGAGGAGGTGGGCGCAGCCTACCAGTGCGCCCGCATGCTGGCTCAGGCGCTGGGCTCCCCCCTGCGCTCGGAGCTGCCTGCTCAGATGTTGCAGGCCGGTTTCGACATCGCCATGAGCGCCGATCTGAGCACCCTGGCCAGGAGCTTCCAGGTCTACGAGGGCCCCACCCGCTGGGTGCGGCGTCCGGATGGCTCCATGGACGACAGCCCCGATCAGAGCTATAAGAGCAACGATACCAGCATCCTGCAGACACGCGAGGTGGACCTCAGGGGCCTGGCCACGGCCCGGTTGACCTACGAGGCCAGCCACGCCCTGGAGGACAAGTACGACCACATCTACGTCGAAGTGGATGATGGCAGTGGCTGGAAGGGGCTGGCCATCCACGACGGCACCCAGGGCATGCAACCTTATTCGCGCGATCTCTCCGCCTACCGGGACAAGAGCGTGCGTGTCCGATTCCGCCTGACCTCGGACGGGTCCAACGAGCGCGAGGGGATGATCCTGCGCAAGCTGGCGATCGGGGGCAACAACGCGGCCGGCAAGCCCGAGGTGCGCCTGCAAGATCACGGCACCCGCCCCGACGGTCTTGAGATGCTGACGCGCTCGGTCTTCCGGCCGGGCCAGGACCAGGCCACCCTCAAAGAGACGCTCTCCACTTTGCGCATGCTGACCGAAGGACTCGGCGACCCGGGCCAGGCCCTGGAGGTCTGGGACCTGGCTGGCTCTGATCCTGACAAAGCGCGTGATCTGGGGCTGCTGGTGCACTACGCCGGCTGGGAGGATAGCCGCAAGCTGTGGTTCGTGCTCCAGGATCTGCCTGCCGATCAGCGCACCCGCAAGACCGAGTTGCTGGCCCTGGGAGCCCAGCTGGCCGAGGCTGGCCTGGACGCCCTGCGCCTGCAGCAGCGGCTCGAGGGAAGCGATCTCGACAGCGAGGCGCTGGGTATTCTGGCAGGTCTGAGCAACACCGCCCGGGTGGGGGCCTGGAGGGCCGAAGGGACCTGGAGTCGCGTCGAGACCCCCGCCGGTCCCGGCTGGGCCGATAGCCCGGCGGGCAACTACCGTCCCAACGAAAAGAGCGCGCTCACCAGCCCGGCCATCGACCTGCGCGGAGTCGAGCAGCCACGCCTTCGCTACCAGGCCAGCTTCGACACCGAGAGTGGCAACGACCGCATTCTGGTGGAGGCCTCCGGTGACGGGGTGAACTGGCAGCAGTTACAGAGCCACACCGGCAGCTCGGGCTGGACCACCTTCGAGTCCGATCTGTCCCAATACGCGGGCGGGTCGGTGCGGCTGCGCTATACGCTGGTGACCGACGGCAGCGTGGAGAAGGAGGGCTTCTCGGTGGGCGGCCTGGTGGTGGTGGACCCGGCCGGTAAGGAGCTGTTCCGCGACCGGGGCGGTCTTGAGGTCATGGAGGACGTGCTGGAGCTGGCCTGCGACGTGCGCACCCCGCTGGACTCGCGCAAGCAAGCCCTGACGGTTCTGGGCGGCATGCCCAACGGCCTGGGCTGGCGGGCCCTGGCCCTGCTGCGCGAGGAGGAGAAGGCCGGCCGGCTCAAGGGGCTGTCCCTGGCCCAGCTGGTGGCGCGCCTCCCCGCAGCTCTGGTCTCCGACAACCTGGACGAGGCCCTGGCGCGCATCGTGAAAGAGAGCGCCAGCACCGGCATCCTGGAGGAGGAGAAGGCCATCGTGGTAGGTGGAGCGCGTGTCAAGCGCCGTCAGGACGCTACTGAAGCTGGACCTGCTGAACCTTCCACTTCCCCTCTTCCTTCATCCAGTTGACGGCCAGGATGCCGTTCTTCTTGCTGCAGGTGACGTCGTAAACGATCAGCCCGTTCATCTCGCCGGGCATCGTGGTGCGCTGGGTGTTCAGCTTGCGGGTCTTGATGGTGCCGAACTGCTTTTTGTACATGTTGGTGTAGATCTCGGTGGTAGCCGTATCGTTAGCCAGCGCGCTCATCGCTTTGGCATAGTCAGCGTAGAACACTTTCCAGTTTCCTTCGTTGTAGGCTTTCACCAGGCGCTCGACGACGGGGTCGAGGGTCTTGAGCATCTCCTCGGTGAGGCCGGGGGCCAGCTCCTTCGCTTGCGCGCCTCCGGTCAGGCTCAGCACGGCGGCTGAGAGCAGCATGGCGTTGAACTGGCGTCGATTCATCCTGGTGGCCTCCTCATCGTGGTGAAAAATCGGGCTTCCACGACAGCTGGCTCAGACCTCCCAGGGCAGTCCGGTGCGCGAGGTGATGGTCTGGGGAAAGCCGGGCGCGCGGCTGACCGGACGGCCGGTCTCGAGCAGACGCTCGATAAGCAAGCGGGCCGTCTCGGTGCCCCGGGTCTCGGCCAGCACCCCGGCGCAGGCCGAGGCCGAGTCGCGAAAGCTCGGCTCGTGGACCAGACGCCCTACCAGGGCACGGATCTTGGCGGCGGGGGCGTTCAGAGTGGCCCGCAACCCGGCGCCCAGAAACTCTACCCGGCTTGCGTTGTCCTGCTGCTCGCCTCCCACCGGCAAGACCAGCAATGGCTTGCCTGCGGCCAGGGTCTCGTTGATGGTGTTGTTGCCGCCGTGGCTGACGACCGCGTCCACCCGGGGGAGTAGATCGACCTGGGGCACCCGGGGGAAAAGGTGCACTGAAGGGAGGTAGCGCCTCGCGCTCAGGGTCGGGAAGGCGCCCCCCGCGCTCACGACCAGCTCGCAATCTTCTTGCAACCCGTTCAGAATGCGGTGAAAGACGTCCGGCTTTCGATTGAACACGGTTCCCAGTGAGACGTAAACCAGCGGGCGCTCAGGGAAGCGGCGCTCGAGCGCGAGCTGCTCGCCCGAGCGCTCACCGAAGCAGGGCCCGATGAAGCAGGTCTCGGCCGTGAGCGGATGACGCGGGGCCTCCACAGCCTCGGCGCTGAGCACCAGCGTCAGCCAGGGGGAGGTCCAGAAGTAATCTCGCTTGACGGGGGGCAGGCCGAGCCTGGCTCGGGCCCTGCTCATCCGTTGGCTCAGCAGGCTGTTGCCGACTCGCTCCATCCACCCGGCGACCCGGCCGCGCCAGCCCCACGGGCCGCCGATGGGCAGGCCCGAGCCCAGCGGGGGGACGCAGGGACCTCGGTAGGCCAGACCTGCGTGGTAGACCGAGACCCAGGGGAGCCCGGCTCGCTCGGCAGCCAGGGCCGCCGCCGGAAAGGCAAAGTCGCAGACGACCGCGTCCGGGCGACAGTCGGCCAGCAGGGCTGCCAGCGCTCTGGCGTGGGCCGCCAGGTCCCCGGTGAAGACCAGCAAGGCCACCATGGTCTCCAACACTCCGCTCGTGTAGGGCAGCAGCAGGGCTGCGGGAACGGTGATCGAGAGGGGTTGGGGGAGGGGATGAAGCTCGACCCTGGCCCGGCGGACCTGCTCGTGGAAATCGGGCGGTCCCGAGCAGGTGAACGCGGTGCGGTGGCCCTGAGCCTCCATCTTTCTCGCGATGCTCAAGAGCGGGTTGAAGTGACCCGAGCCGGGCTGGGTCGCAAAGAGCAGGGTGGCCATTGACAGTGGAGGATTTGCTCCTTCAGGGTCAGGCCCTGCTCCATCGGCCGGTGAGTCCATTCATTGTTGACGCCAGCGCAGAGAGTCTTATTGGCTCAAACGGGGCGGGGACGGATCGACGTCGCAAGCCCACCCACAGAGCCGCAGGGGGTCCGGCCCTCTCAGGGAAGCGGAGCGGGCTGGGGAGGGACCAGCGGACCCGCCTGGGCTGGCCCGGCCGTTCCCGGGGCGCCGGCCGGCTGGCCGGTGACCAGCGCGTGTACGCTCTGCGCGTTGAGGTCGGGAGCCGAGCGCATCAGCGCAAGGCCCTGCTGGAACATGCTCAGACGGTCGCGCTTGCCTCCGATGGAGGGAGTGCCGATGGAGGGCCCCGCCTGAGCTTGAGGTCCCGGCGGCTGGCCTGGCTGGCCCGGGGCCTGGCCCTGCGGCCCTCCCGGACCGGCCGCGCCTGCGCTACCGGGCCCGCCCAGCATGTCGGTGAACGAGATGACATCTTGAATGCTGCGCCCGGGCTGCTCGCGGAGCAGGTTGGTGGCGTCCTCGAAGGCGTTGGCCACCCGGGCCGGGTTCATGCCTCCGTCCTTCTTGCTCAGGTTGGCCACGCCCCCGAGCAGGCGGCTGACATCAGTCGGCTGCACGTTGCCGCGCTCCTCCATGAGCCTGGTGCCGCTCTTGAAGGTGCGCAGGGCCGCGGCTGGCTCGCCCATGGTGCGTACCATGCCGTCCATCATGTTGCTCATGGTCTCGGGGTGGATGTCGTTGCGCTTGGCCAGCATCGGCACGGTGCTCTTGTAGGCGTCGGCGGCCATCATCGGGTCGCCCAGGGCAAACTGGAAACGGCTGCCCATCTTGGAAGCGTCCCGAGGTTTGAGGTCGCGGCGAAGCATGAGCATCTGGCGCGAGCTCTCGTCCTTGAGGCTGGGCTCGAGCTCGGGACGCCCGCCGCCGGGGGCCGAGGTGAAGGTCTCGCTCAGCTTGACGTCCTTGCGGTTGGACAGGAACTCCACCACGGGGTGGGCAGCGTTGGCGTCGTCCTTGAAGACGTCGTGGATGCCGGCGGCCTCCTGCAAGGTCACCTCGGGACGAGCCGCTCCCAGTCGCCCCATCAGGGGACCGAGCTCGCCGTACAACTGCTGCAGCTCCTGAGAATCGAGCTCGGTTAGCAGCCGCTTGCCAGCCAGCTTGTCTTCCCGGCCCAGGTTGCCCTTGAGCTGAGCCTGGCGGGTCTGTTCGGCGCTGCGGGGCTGCTGGGGTTGTTGCTTTTGTTGACGCTGGGAGGGGTCAGGCTCGGTCAGCCCGCGCAGCCCGTTGAGCAGGCCATTCATGTCGGCCACCGGACTGAGGCCCATCGGGTTGAGCAGCTCGGGCGAGAAGCGCGTCTGGTCGCCCTGGGGGCCCTGCAGGGCCGGAGCCCCGCTCTGCGCTTGAGGGAGGAACCCGTAGACCTGATTGGCGACATTGCCATTGTGCAGGGGGCTCAGCATCGATCATGATTTCAGGGCCATTCAAAGTTCCATCTAGAGGTCAAATGTAAAAGGAGCCTTGCCAAATTGTAGACATTTCTGGGGAGGAGTCCCCGCTCGGCGCGTTAAAGTCCTTCAACCCAGGATTGAAAAAGGAGTCGTCGATGAAGAACGCGTTCACTGTGCTGGCTCTCGGTGCCCTCTTGCTGGCGCCGGGCCTGGCTCTCCCGGAAGTCGGTGATGTTCTGATCTCCACCGAGGATGTTCGTGAGGCCCTCCCTCTCGAGGAGTCGGGAACCTGCAGCGGTCCGCAGGTGATGTATCCCTACTGGGGCTACTACCGATTCAACCTGAGGCATAATGAGCAGCTGCGCGTCCAGATCAATCCGCAAGACAACCATCGCTACCATCTGGTCCTTTACCGGGCCCAGTCCGAAGGCGTCTGGGACCGGGTCGTGGCCGAGAGCGACGGCAACACGCTCGAGTTCACACGGCGCCATCCCGCCGGAATCTATTATTTACGCATGATTCCGAGCGAGGGCGTTGGTGGACCGTTCCAGTTCAATTATCAGGTTGTCGACCCCGACTGAGCTCGCCCTCCGAGCCGAATCGTCCAGACGGGAAGGCGCTCAGGGCAGCGCTTTGAGGCTCCTGAGCGCCTCCACCAGGTAGTCGGCTTCTTCATCGGTGTTGTATGCCTGGCTCGACAGCCGGATCCAGGGCTTGTCTCCAAACCGGTACACCGGGATCTCGATCCGATAGCGCTGGTAGAGCTGAACCTTGAGATGATCGACATCGGTTCCGTCCGCGAGCCGGGCTGCCCCCATCTGTCGATACCACTCCGCCGATGGGTAGAGCTGCGACCCCACGGCCTCCAGGAACCGGGTGACCCTTGCCTGGCAGCTCTGGCGCACCGGGGGGGGCAGCCGCTCGCGATGGTAAGCCAGCGCCGCCGACACGGAGAGGAAGGCGGCCAGGTCGCGGGTTCCCCAGCGCTCGTGCCAGCTGGCGAAGCTCGCTTCGGGCTCGAAGCCCCAGCCTGCCACCAGCGGCAGCAGGCCGGGCGAATGCTCGGGAGCCACCCACAGGAAGGCGCTGCCTTTGGGGGTGTTGAGCCATTTGTGCAGGTTGCCGAAGTAGGCGTCCACGCCCAGCTCGTCCAGATTCAAGTCGAGCTGCCCGGGAGCGTGGGCTCCGTCCACCAGGGTCAGGATCTCGCGAGCCCGAGCCAGCCGAGCGATCTCAGGCACCGGGAGCACCAGCGCCGTGGGTGAGGTGAGATGGCTCAAATAAATCGCCCGCGTGCGCGGGGACGCCTGAGAGAGCAGGTGCTCGGCGCAGTCGGGCCCGGGCCGGAGGGTGGCTCGTCGGTAGGTCAGGCCCCGGCGGGCGACGTGGTACTCCCAGGCCCGCTCGCAGGCGCCGTACTCGTGGTCGTTGCCCAGAATCTCGTCCCCTGGCTGGAAGGGCCAGCCGTGGGCCAGCATGTTGCAGGCCACCGTGGCGCAGGTCACAAAGGCCAGTTGCTCGCCCTGGCAGCCCAGAAACTCTCCCAGCTCAGAGCGAGCCTCGGCCAGCAAGCTCTCCGAGCGAGTCGCAAAAAAGTCCACCGGTTGGCGCTCGGTCTCCAGCTGCCAGGCCTGGTACACCTCCCAGATAGGGCGTGGACAGGCGCCGAAGGAGCCGTGGTTGAGAAAGATGACCTCGGGATCGAGCAAAAAGTCGCTCGCCAGGGCTCCGCGTGGGGGGCGTGGCACGGCTCAGGTGGGGCTCTGGCCGGGGTTGGCGGTGTCGAAGCCCTGAGGTCCCAGGGGCGCGGCGATGTCGAGCTCTGGGCGACGGCGGGGCACGCGGATCCCGCCGATGACGACGGCATCTTCTCCCTCGCGCACGTTCTGGCCCGGGGGGATCCGATTGGGATCGGTCTTCAGAGTTCCCCACAGGTCGGCGGCCAGGTAGGCCTCCACCCGGACCTGCTGGGCCTCCTGGGCCGCCTGACGAGCTTTCCAGCCGTCCCGCACGGGCTCCATCTCGGTCCTGATGATCCCGGCCAGCTTCTTGTTCTGAATTTTTTGGAGCGGCTTTTTGGCCAGTCGCGAGCCCAGGAAGACCCCACCAAAGAGTCCGATGGCCGCCAGCGAGCGGACCCCGGGGATGAAGAGCATGCCCACCGCCGCCGCCACTCCCAGGCCCAGCCCGGCCAGCTGCAGCTTCCCGTTCAGGCCCTCGCGGTGTTGCTCCCAGAGCTGGCTGTAGCGTTCGTAGTTGGCCTGGATGACCTGGTCGGTGCTGCCCTGCAGGGCCTGCTCGAAGCGATTGGCCTGTTGGCGGGCTTCGTCGATGTTGCGCTGGCACAGCTCGAGCTCGGGGCGGTTACGCAGTTGCGCGAGCACCTGAAGCGGAAGGCTCAGACAGGCGCCTTCGCTGGCACCGGCGGCAGGTTTCAGGGTGGCCAGCTCATCGGGCCGTTTCCCGAGTCCCCGCGCGATCAAGAGGTCGTTGTAGGCCAGCGTGGCCCGGGCCGTGCCGTCCAGGGCCGTGTAGGCGCCGGCGGTCGCCTGGCGCAGGTAGCCGAAAGTGCTGGCGCTCACACCGGGATCGCCCTGCACGACCTGAACGGCCATCCGGGTGTACTCGGTGCGGCCCACGTCGGTGCCCGGCTGGGAGAGAAAGCGCCCCATCTCGCGCAGCACGTCGGGTCCCAGGGCGGGAGCAGCCTCCAGAACCGCCTCATAGCCGGCCACGGCCGCTCGCCGCGATGGCATTCCCGGACAGGCGTTGACCCCGGAGGCCAGGGCCTCGACCTGAGAGGGCTTCAAGGCTGGATTCTTGCTGAGCATGCCGACCAGGCTGCCCAGTTTCAGGCCTCGGCCCTCCAGCGAGTTGCTCTCGTTCACGTAGCCGGTGGTGGCCCGCAGCATCGCCGGGCTCAAGCCGGGCTGCTTCTCCAGCATGGCCAGAACGTTCTGCAGCTTCAGTCGGCGCCCCTTGACTCCGTTGGACTCGTCCACCAGCAGCCTGAGCTGGCGCACGAAGTCGGCCGAGAGCCCCGGCTGCACCTTCAGCATGCGCGAGAGGTAGTCGAACTTCATGGAGTAGCCCTCGACCCCATTGGAGCCGCAGACCAGGCGCCCCATCTCGCCCAGCACGTCCTCGGAGAGGGCGGGTTGGGCCTGGTAGAGCCTCTGGAATCCCTGCAGCTTGGCCCGACGGCCCTCCAGGGTTTCACTCTCGTCCACCGCTCCGGCCAGGCTGCGGATGGCCGAGGGCGTCAGGGCAGGCTGGATCTGCATGATGCGGGCCAGACCGTCGAGCTTGAGGCTGCGTCCCTCCAACCCGGTGGAGTTGTTCACGAAGGAGGCGATGGCCCGCACGTGCTCGGCCGAGAGGGCCGGGTTGAGCTCTCGCAGGCGCTCGATGCCCCGCATCTTGAGCGAGCGCCCTTCAGCCGAGTTGGATTCGCTCACGAAGGCGCTGACCGCCCGGTCATAGTCCGAGCTGGCCGCCACCGGGCGCGCAAAGAGAGCGGGGCGTACTTCCATTCCCGGGAAGCTTAGGCGAAGTGGCTGAAAGCCGGCTGAAACAGTTAAATGGTAACAACCGCCGCCACTCTCCCCTGAAGAAACGCAACTTCGCGGGCGGAAGGCCGCCTGAGACTGTTAAAAGGTAACAACTCTGACACCACGTTTCCACGGCATGGACGCTAGACTTCCGGGAGCACACAGATCCGGTAAAGGAGAGTTCGTCCCGTGCAGGTCACGCAGATTCCCCCCCAGATGCTTCATCCGAACTCGCAGGCCTCGCCGGCGCCCCCGGCCTCGCCAGCGCCTCCGGTCGAGGACCGCTTCGCCTTGTCCGGCGACGAGCCGGTTGCATTTACCTTCCCCAGCTTCGCTTCCCAGGCCGACGAGCTGCCGGCCAAGTTACCCGAGGAGAATCCCCCCGTGCTTGACCGGCCGGTGTTGCTCGTGCACGGCTATAATGGTGCTGCGGAGAACTGGCAGGCTTTTGAAGACTGGCTCACACGCGACGGCATCAACCCCAATGGCGGCAACGTCAAAGGTGACGGCACCTCGCAGGTCAATCCCGAGGGCCGGGTGTTCAAGATGCAGTTTCAGCGCCCATATAACAGCGTGGTCACCAATGCCTCGGAGTTGCGAGCGGCGGTCAATCAGATCTGTCGCGCTACCGGGGCGGCGGAAGTCGATTTGATCGCTCACAGTAAGGGCGGTCTCGACTCGCGTCTCTACCTCGACCAGGGCGACGAGAAGGTGCGCCATCTCGTCATGATCGGTACTCCAAACCACGGCACCGTCATGGCTGACCTCGAGCTACGCTTCCGCGAGCTCGGGTTGCCCATCTTCCCCCCTTTCCAGGATACCGAGGTCAACCAGGCTCTGCGCGATCTGTCAGCTGACCGGGTGGGAGCGGACGGGCGACCCAACAACCCCGTGGTCCACAGTCTGAACGAGAACCTGCAGCGCCAGAAGGAGCGAGCCGAGCTGCTCACGGTGGATGGCAACGGCGTGCCCACTCTGTCTGATAGCACCGTCCTCACTTTTCGTGGCGATGGGGTGATCTCGCGCCGCAGCGTCGAGCTTCCCGGAGTCGAGCGCAGCCACAAGTGGTGGGTCAACCACACGCAGGTCAAAGCCCACGCGGATGTGCTGCGCAAGACCATCGCCTTCATCACCGATCAGCCCTTGCCGGCCGATGAGCCCGAGCCCCCGGATGTCCCTGCCGATCAGGAGATTATCCCGATCAAGATCTCAGCCGACCCCGAGAAGCTGGAGTATCTCATCGCGGCGCGCAAGTAGGTGCGAGAGCTCTGGCTGGTGCGCCATGGCGAGACCGTCTGGAACGCCGAGCACCGACTCACGGGTTGGGCCGATCCTCCGCTGACCGAGCTGGGCGAGCGGCAGGCTCAATGCCTGGGCGATTTTCTGCGCGAGCAGAGCTACGACGCTGTCTGGTCCAGCGACCTCGAGCGCGCCTGGCGCACGGCCGAGCTGGCCTTCGGAATTCCCCGGCGCGACAGGCGCCTGCGCGAGATCGACTTTGGCGAGTTGGACGGACTGGACTGGCGCACTCTGGACGCCTGTTGGCGAGAGGGGCTGCTCCACCGCTTTGACGAGTTTCATCCCCCCGGGGGCGAGTCGACCGGCAGCTTTACCGAGCGAGTGCTCGATTTCATCGAGGAGCTGCCGTCGGGACGGCATCTGGTGTTCACCCACGGGGGAGTGGTGAGACTGATGCTGCGGTTGCTGGGTCAGGATCAGTTCCTGCCCAATGCCAGCGTGGCGTGCCTGCGTTGGGACGAGCGCGCCATCCTGTCGGTGCGGCAGCCATGACCTCGCAACAAGCATTCTCGACCGTCCCTCCAGGGCTGTGCGACGCCCTGGCTGCCTGAGGAAGACGCCTTCCTGGTAGAGTCAGACCTCACTTTTGTGATCTGGCCCACATTCACCCCGTCCCACCGGTCCTATAATGCCCATGCGAGCCGGTTTTTCGGACGCAGAAAAGGGTAGGACAAAGACGATGACTGGTTACGGTGCCAACGGCTTGACCGCCTTCGGGCTTCTGGTTGGCCTCTACGGATATCTCGGTCGGCAAGAGTTCTTTCAGTTCTTGGGCCTGACGCTGGCGATGCTGCTGGTGATCGGGTTGACGCTGGGAATGCTGGCCGCCGGGGCCGATCTGGTCGAGGGCGTGCGACGCAATTTTCGCCCCCGCCCCTCGCCGTGCACCATTCCGGCCTGGTTTCTTACCGATTGAGCAGCTTCAAGCGGACAGGCTCGTCCAGCCCGTCCCAATGGGTCGCGAACCGATAGAGGAAGTCCAGGTTGCGATCCTGGTAGCCGGCGTGAAAGCCGTGCCGATAAAACTCCTCCAGGGCGTCCTCCAGGCTCCAGCCCTGCACCGCCACTCGATAGACGGCCGCGAGCGTCCCCGTTCGGTCGGCCCCGTGATAGCAGTGGAAGAACACCGTTCCGTTGTCGGGGTTGGTGGCGATTCTCAGAAACTCGTAGACCAGCTCCAGCGGGGGAGCGTCGAAGACGGGCATCTCCAGGAAGTAGTAGCGCAGCCCGTGGCGCTTGGCGGCCTTCTCCTCCCAGCGCGCTTCCCGGCGGAGGTTCAAGATGGTGTCCACCCCCTGAGCCTTGAGCCAGGCAAAACCCGCTTCTCGGGGTTGGCCTCCCCGCATTACGGTGCCGTCCAGCACCGCCATGTTGGGTACATTGCCGCGGCGGGCCAGCTTGCGCTTGGAGAAAGCTCCATAGACGGCGTAGCCAAAGCGCGCCAGGGGGCGCACCCGTCCTAAAGTGATGATCACCCCGGTGGCTCGTTTTTTGAGGCGCCGCAGCCACCCTTTTCGATAGGGCGGCGCGGGCGAGCCCGGATTGGTGAGGTCTTGCTCCATACTCGTTGGAGTAAATTCTAGATTGCGGCTAAATCCCTGCCGAGAGGAGTGAGGCGTAGAGCGCCGGATCGACGTTGCCACCTGAAATCACACAGCAAACGTTCTGATCTGAAAAACGTTCGGGTGCTGCCAGCACGGCTGCCACGGCCAGAGCCCCGGTCGGCTCCACCTTGAGGTTGGCCTTCAAGAAGAGCCAGCGGACGGCGTGGCCGATGGACTCCTCGTTGACTTCCAGAATGTCTTCCACACCCTGGCGGATGATCTCCCAGTTGTGACGTCCCAGCGACACGGTCCGGGCACCGTCAGCCACGGTCCGTGGCTCGCTTTCGTTGGCCAGCAGCCGGCCTTCCCTCAGCGAGCGGGCCGCGTCGTTGGCCAGCAGCGGCTCGGCCCCCAGCACGCGTGGGCGCGCGGCGCCCAGACCGGTCACGATTCCGCTGATCAGCCCCCCCCCTCCCACCGGGCTGATGGCGCAGTCGAACCCGCGTCCGGCCAGCTCCCGGCCCAGCGAGGCGTTGCCGCGGATCACCAGGGGATCGTCATAGGCGCTGGCCTGATAAGCCCCCGGATGCTGCTCGGCGAGCTGGCTCACCCGCTCGGCCCGGCTGACGCGAGTGACGTCCACCAACTCGACCTGGCCCCCTTGAGCACGAACGGCCTCGATCTTCACCCGGGCCGAAGTCTCCGGCATCACCACGATGGCTTTCTTGCCGGTCCGTCGAGCGGCGCAGGCCAGGGCCTGGCCGAAATTTCCCGAGGAGGCGGTCAGGAGCAACTTGTTGGGGACGCTGCGAGCCACTTCGCTGGCGGCCCGGAACTTGAAGCTGCCGGTGACCTGGAAGGTTTCGCAGGCCAGGGTGAGCCGCAGTCGGGGATGGTCGACCTCGAGAAAGGTCGTGGGACGGTGCACTACGGGTTGGTGGGCGGAGGGGCCGGAGTGGGAGGCGGGGCCGGGGCCGTCGGGGGAGGGGTGGGGTTGGGAGCGGGCGGAGCCCCTTTGCCGCGTTTTTTGATGTATTCCACCAGGTTGAACGAGTAGGCTGCCATGTCACCGGCGATGGCGATGGTCAGGCCGATGGCAGAGACGGCCGCTACGGCGGGGATGAAGCGGCCGACCGAGCCCAACAGCCCGACCGCGGACGTCGCCACGTGGGCTCCGTCCACCAGCATGCCGATCTGGTCCATCGCCCCGGCGTCTTCTCCCAGCACCCGGTTCTGCTTCCAGCGCTCGTAAGCCTTGTAGGCGTCAAACAGGACAAGCACGCCGCGCTGGACCGGCAGCAAGATCTCCTGGGTCGGGCCGTGGAACTGGCTGGGGATGCCATCCATGACCACGGGTTGAATGGCTTGCATGGTCGAATTGAAGGCCATGGCCGGGTTGGAGGAAGCCAGCGCCCCCAGTTCGCTCCCGGCCACGCCCAGAAAGTTGCGGGTCTGGCGGATCACCTTGGAGCTCAGGCTCTCGCGCTGGCCCTTCAGAACCATCTTGCGCTCGCCGTTGACATAGAACGAATAGGCGTTGTCGGTGGTCAGGTGCTCGTTGACCACCACCTTTTCGGCGGGCGGCGCCTGCTCGGAAGGGGCCTCTTGCCCGGGTGCAGCCTTCTGAGCCGCGGCTTGCTGCGACTGAGGACGCCAGGTGGTATGTGCGGTCTGGATCAACATGGTCTTCCCTTGGGACTCCGGCTCTGTTATACCGGAGAGACAGGAAGGAAGGCATTGCGATTGTGTTAACGCTTTACCGTAGTGGTCTGCTGGTCGTGCTCCTGGCATCGCTGGTGCTGGCCGACGCGTTTTACACCAGCTCCAAGCTTGGCTTGCTGGTGCGTCAGCCCCCCGGCTGGTTGATCGAGGAGGCTGAGGGCCGGCTCCTGGTGGTCGAGCCGGGCCGAGGTGCGCGGGCTCATTTCCAGCTGTTGACCGGAAAGGATGCTCGGGAGGCCTGGAGGGTCTTTGCCGCCGGTCGTCCCGGCTTCGAGTCTGTGGAGGAGATTCTGGCCACTTCCGACCGTTTGCTGGTGCTGGCGCGCTTTCAGGAGGGTGGAGCGAGCTGGACCGGCAGCTACTTACTTCGACCTCACCCGGGTGGGTTTTTGCTGGCCGCTTCCGAGATTCGGTCCGGGGCCGACGCCAGGCTGGTCACCTGGGCCAACTCGGTGATCGACTCGGCCACCCCGGTTCGTTGAGGGAAAAATGGTTCTGATGGAGAATCTCTCTGTCATGGAGATTCATGACCGCTCGGCTCTGCTCCCCAGTCAACTTGCCCAACTCCTGGCCCGCGCCGACCGACTCGGGCCTCTGCGCGAAGTGGATACAACCCTCATCCAGGCCCCCAGCCCCGAGCACATGGCGAGTTTGCAGGGCTACTTCCATCAGGCCCAGGGCGATATCTTCTCGTTGCGACAGCTTGAGCTGCCTTCTCTGCCGGCCCCCGGTCGCGCAAGCGGCTGATCGGGTAGAGCCGGAAGGGAGGTTCGGGTCCAACCTGGAATCTGCTTCACGTGGATCCGGCATTCAAGCTCCTGGTGGAGAATATCACTCTGCCCTTCATCTACTGCATCGTGGCGGGGATACCGCCCGTGATCGTGGGCTGGATGATGAACAAGGCCGCTGGCCGCCCGGCTTACAACGGCTACAAAATCTCGCGCTGGCTGGGGCTGGCCGCGGGTGCCTCAGCGATCTACCTGACCATCAAGAAAGAGCACATGGACTATCCCTTCTGGCAGCCCTGCATCGGGGTTTTCCTGGCGTACCTCTTCTGGAGCTCACGGATTCCGCTGATGGAGCGGGCCAAGGAAGCCTGGATCGACGAGCAGCGCATCTACCAGGGCCGCAAAGACCGCCTGGGTCTGTAAGCTGGACGAACGTGCCTGCAATGTGTTGCGTGGCAGGGCGATTTGAGAATTGCTGGTGGGCTATTTTGTGAGCGCGTTGTAGAGCACCGCTCCGGCCACCCCGGTGGCCACGCCCAGACCAAGTCCCACCAGAGCCCCCTGCAGCATCGTGTTGGGGAAGCCCACGCTGTGATGGTGCACTTCCTTATAGAGCGTGCGACCGGTATAGCGCGTCTCGTAATCGGTCACCGTCTCGACGCACAGCGGGTTGTAGCCATACTCGTACTCTCCGCTGCCGAAGTTGTAGTGATACTCGAAGCAACCCATCGAGGTGCGGGTGCCCACCGCCTCGCGATAGCTTTCCGCATAGGGCACCTGCTCGACGCTGACTACGTCGGCGGCCTGGCGAGAGGCGCCGATGGCCGCGCCCACGCCCGTCCCCAGAAGCCCTCCGCCGAGTGCGGCTCCGACGGTGATCTGTCCCGAGGAGGGCCCGGAACGTTGGTAGTCCTGGCTGGAAGCCCCGATGTGAGTGCTCAAAAAGTTGCGAACGCTGCTCAGCATGGGCGCAGCTTAATCCGGGGGGGCGACCGAGAGGGTTGCCGGTTTGTTACCCGATCTTCATACCCAACAGGAATCCACCGGTGAAGCCCACCAGGGAAGCACTCAGCTCGCGGGTCATCTCCCAGGCCCAGCTTGAGACGGTGCGGGCTCCGGTTTCGATGCCTTCGCTGACGGCGTTCCATTTGACGGTGATGTAGCCACCTTGCATCAGGAGGTAGAGCAGGATCAGCACGACCCCGAGTGTCAGCAGAGCCAACTTCGTGGTCTTTTTGAAGGCGTAACCGACGGCCAGGCCCGCGATAGCACCGCCTCCCATCTGGGTCAGCAGCGGGATCATCCACTCTTGCATGTCCACTTCGAGGGCCAGCGTTCGCTCCACCCGAGGAGGCGACCTTCGAGTCAGGGCGAAGCAAAAATCGTGCTCTCATCCGACCACCTGTTGCTTCCAGGGCTTGAGATTGGGGAGGAGATCGGGCGCGGCGCATACAGCATTGTCTATCGAGCCGTTCGCCAGGGTCGTACCTATGCCCTGAAAGTGCGCCGAGAAGTGCGGCCTGAGGAAGCAGCCAGCGAGCTGATAAGCTTTTTGCGCGAAGCGGCTGCTCTGGCTTGCGTTTCCCACCCCGGCCTGACCGCCATCCACGAGGTGGGAGCCGTGCAGGATCGGCCTTACCTCATCATGGATTTCATCCAGGGAACTCCGCTGCAGCGCGTGCTCGAGGAGGGCCCGTTCGACGAGGCCCGGGTGGTGGAATCGGGACGCCAGGTGGCCTCGGTGCTGGTGGAGGTGCACCGGCGGGGCATCATCCACCGGGATGTCAAGCCTGGCAACATCCTGCTCGATGAGGCGGGGGGGCTCAAGCTGACCGACTTCAGTCTGGCTACGCGGGCCGACCAGGACCAGGATTCACGGGTGGTTGTGGGCACTTTCCTCTACAGCTCGCCCGAGCAGGCCGGCATGCTCGAGCGCCCGGTGCGCCCTCCCTCCGACCTTTACTCGCTCGGGGTGGTGCTCTACGAGATGGCCACCGGACGTCCGCCCTTCCAGGCCGTCGATGCTGGTGAGCTGATCCGCATGCACGCCAGCGCCCAGCCGGTGCATCCTCGCCAGGTGCGGCCCGAGCTCTCGCCCGCCCTGGAGGCGGTCATTCTCAAGCTGCTGGCCAAGGACCCGGATGATCGCTACTCCAGCGCGGAGGCTTTGATCGCGGATCTTGACCGGCTGGACGAGTTGAACCTGCGGGCCGCGAGGGGCCTTCCTCTGGATCTCGGGCCCGATGACGCCCTCCCCACTGTCTTTCGCACCGCCCTGTGGGGCCGCGATCTCGAGTTGGAAGAGCTGCTGGCTCGCTGGGCCGAGGCTGCCCGAGGTCGGGGCAGCGTGGTGCTGGTGGAAGGCGAAGCTGGCAGCGGCAAGAGCCGTCTGGTGGCCGAGTTGCTGCATCGGGCCCGTCAGCAGCGCGGCCTGGTCCTCTCGGGCAAGTGCTCGCGGCAAGACGGCCTGCCCTTCATTTCGCTCAAGCGAGCTCTGGAGGATTATCTGGAAGCTCTGAGGCGCCGCCCGGCCGAGAAGCGCCTGCCGCTGGAAGAGGCCGTGCGTCAGGCGGCCGGCGACTTTGCCCCCCTGCTGCAACGCTTTGTGCCTGCCCTGCAAGTCCTGTGCCCGGACGCCCGACCGGCCCCTCTCTCTCTGCCTCAAGATCAGTTCTACCAGGCCCTGGCTCACTTTTTGCTGGAGTTGGGAAGGCTGCAGGGTCCGGCCGTGCTCTTTCTCGATGACGTGCAGTGGCTCGACGAGGCGACCCGCGACGTGGTCGTGGGACTCTCGCGCCGACTGGCCCGTTATCCGGTGCTGGTGGTGCTGGCGGCCCGCTGTGAGAACGAATATCAGGAGGCGGTGGCGCGGGTTGTCCAGCCACTGGCGGCGCCTCCCGTGCGTGTGGGTCTGCCTCCGCTGGAGAACGACGCCGTGCGCCGCCTGGTGGGGGAGCTTCTGGGCGGTCGGGTGGACGACGAGGTGGCCGACCAGATCGCCCGCCGCAGCCACGGACGCCCCTTTGCGGCTGGCGAGTACGTCCGGGTGATGCTGGATGCCGGGCTGCTTCGACCTTACTGGGGCGAGTGGCGTTTCGACGGCCAGCGGCTCGAGCAGCTCGACCTGCCTGAAGATCTGGTGCAACTGGTCTTGCGCCGCTCGCGAGAGCTCGGCCCTCACACCTCTTCGGTGCTTCAGGTGGCGGCTCTTATGGAAGGGCAGTTTGAGCTCAGCCTGCTCTCGGAAGCGACCGGCCAGGCCCCGGGTGAGGTGGAACGCGCCCTGAGCGAGCTCGAGCGGGTGAATCTGGTCGAGCAGGTGGGGCCGGGACGGTATCGCTTCATGCACGAACAGGTGCGGGATGCTTTCTTCTCTACGCTGGAGAGAGCCGAGCGCCGTCGGCTTCACCAGCGTATCGCTGAAGCTCTCGAGCGACGCGGGGTCGAGACCCCCGAGCAGCAATATGAGCTGGCCCATCACTACACGGCTGGCGAGGTCAAGGTGGACCCGGCTCCCGCGGCCCGGGCCAATCGCCAGGCCGGCCTGACCGCCCTGCACCACTATGCGCCCGAGGAGGCCCGCCAGTTCTTGCTGCGGGCCCACCGCTGGATGGATCAGCCCGATCAGGAGCTGGAGACCGCTCTGGGGGCATCGCTGGTGGCCACCGGTCGCATCGCGGAAGGCTTGCGTCACTTCGAGGCCGCCCACGCTCTCCAATCCGGTCCCCTGGAGCGGGCCAGGTTGCGGGCCCGCATGGCCCGGGCCCATCTCATGAACTTTGACACCACCCAGGTGCGCGAGCAGGTCGAACTGGGCTTCCACGAGCTGGGCGTGGTGCTGGGCCAGGAGGTGGTCGGTCTCGCGCATGACGAGCGCACCGTGGTGCTCGAGCTGTGCGATGCCCTGGCCGAGGTGGCTTACACCGAGAGCCAGCCCGAGTTGCTCTCCAAGGTCGGCTCGCTGGCCCTGAAGCTGGCGCGCCGTCTGAAGCCATGTCCGGCGCTGGCCGTGGGCTATGCCCGCCATGCACTGATCTGCGCCAGTCTGGGCCGGCCCCGGCGAGCCGAGCGCTATTCGCTCGAGGCGCTCAAGGTGGCGGAAGAGCTGAACGACCCGGTGGTGCTGGCCCGGGCCCACCTGTTCCGGGCTATGTCGGTGTTGCGGGCGGGTGCGCCGCTCGAGGCTGAGCTCTTGATTCGCCATTGCCTGCAAGAGCATGGCCGCTGGCTGACCGCGGCCGAGTACCTCAACGCCGTGACCGACCTGGTCTGGAATCTGTTGATGCGGGGCTATCTCGAGCGAGCCCTGGAGTGGGTCGAGCGAGGCCTGGCGCGTTCTCGGGGCAACCGCGAGGGCGAGTTGCACGGCCACGTGCTCTTGCCCTTCGCCGGTTCGCTGCGCGCCTTTCTTGGCCGTCCCGACGAAGGGCTGGAAGCGCTCAACGCCTTTCGAGCCATCGCCGAGGAGGATGCCCGCGAGCGCTACCGTCAGAGCCTGTGGCTTCAGAATCGGGCTTTCTATCTGCTCGAGCAAGAGGACCTGGGCCCCGAGCTTGATGCCGTGCTGGCCCAGCACGCCTCCCTGGGTTTTCTTCCCGAAGCGGCCCCTCTGCACGTGCGTGGCTTCTACGTGGCGGCCGCTCATGCGCGGCTGGGTCAGCTGCGGCACGCGCCTCCCGATACTCGGCTCGAGCGCCAGGAGCAACTCGAGCAGGCTCTGGCCGAATTGCGGACAGCTGGCGGAGGGCCTTTGCTGCAGGCCCACTGGCTGGCCCTCTCGGGCGAGTGTCTCTATGAGCTGGGCCAGGGCGAGCGAGCCGTTCCCTTGCTGCGACGAGCCTCCTCGCTTGCGCGCGAGTTCGATGCCCCTTTCGTCAGCCTGGAGGTGGCTACCGGACGAGCCCGTATTCTCCAGAGCCAGGGTCGCAGCAGCACCGCGATGCGCGAGGCGCGCCTGGCCCTGCAGGTGGCCCAGGAGATGGGCTGGCGGCGTCGGGCCCGCTTCCTGAGCCTGGAGTTTCACCTTGAGACGATCCCCTACCTCAACCTGGGTCCCAACATCTCCCTGCGCACCTATGGCAGTACCACCGAGGGGGTCAAGATCCAGCGTTACCTGGATGCATTGTTGCGCCTGACCTCGGCTTCCACGCGGGTGCTCGACGCCCACCAGCAGGCTCGCGCTGTGCTCGACGAGAGCATCCGCGTCTTCGGGGCCGAGCGCGCCTTTCTGTTCCTGCGCAAGGAGAACGAGTCGGCCCTGGAGCTGAGGGCCGGGCGCAACGCCCAGGGAAACGACCTGACCCATTCGACCACCTACAGCACGACCATGGTG
>QWHO01000443.1 GCA_021404945.1 bacterium CPR1 | reverse complement strand
ATATACCGGCTCCCTGCGAGACTGGCTGGGCGGCTTCTCTGCTGGCTCCCTGTTGATCCTCGATGAGGCCCACAATGCAGCCCCGGCGAGCGGTGCGCGCTACGCAGTGGACTCGCGTCTGACTCGCACGGTGCGCGACTTGGCACCCAGGTTCGAGCACCGTCTGTTCCTCTCGGCCACCCCGCATAACGGGCATTCCAACAGCTTTTCCGCCTTGCTGGAGATTCTTGACCCTCAGCGGTTTTGCCGGGGAGTGCCCGTGCGAAGCAAGAAGCTGCGGGATGCCGTCATGGTGCGGCGCTTGAAGAAGGATCTGCGCGGGTTGGAGGACGACTTTCCCGAGCGCAAGGTGGTCCGCGTAGAGCTGGGCGGTCTTCCCGAAGACAGCGCCGAGTTGTTGTTGTCTCGTCTCCTGCAACAGTACCGAGCCCTGAAGGAGAAGCGTTTGGAAGGACTGTCCTCCACCAGACGGGCTTCCGCCATGCTGGTGGTCACTTCTTTGCAGAAGCGTCTTCTTTCGTCGGTGGAGGCCTTCGCCCATACTCTCGCGGTGCATCGTCGCGGGATGGTCGGCCAGGCGCGCCAGGTTCTGGAAACCGGCCTGTTGCTGGACCAACCGGACATGGATGACGAGCGGGCCGAGCTGACGGAAGAGGAAGTCCAGGCCGAAGAGGACGCTCAAGTAGCGGCCGTGACCGCCATGGCCGCCCCGGGCGAAGAGGAGCGTGCTCTCCTGGACCGGATGGCCGAGATCGCGGGCAGCGCCCGCTATGAGCCGGACAGCCGCATCCGTTGGCTGAAGCGATGGATCGAGGACAATCTCATAGCGGGCACCTCCTGGCGGAATCGGCGTGTCATCATTTTTACTGATTATGCCGATTCCAAGCGCTACCTGGTAGAACAGCTCCGGGGCGCCATTGCGCACACCGAGCGTGCTTCAGAGCGGATCGACACCTTTCACGGCGGCATGGGTGAAGACCGGCGTGAGTCCATCAAGCAGGCGTTTAACGCGGCGCCCGAGCAACACCCCCTGCGCATCCTGATCGCGACCGACGCCGCTCGCGAGGGAGTGAATCTGCAGAATCACTGTGCCGACCTGGTCCACTTCGACATCCCCTGGAATCCCAGCAAAATGGAGCAGCGCAACGGACGCATCGACCGAAAGCTGCAGCGGGAGAAGGAAGTGCGTTGCTACTACTTCGTGCTGCCCCAGCGAGCCGAGGACCGCGTGCTGGACGTATTGGTCGAGAAGACCGGACGCATTCGCGAAGAGTTGGGCAGCCTGTCGACCGTCGTCGAGCGCAAGGTATCCAGCCTTCTGCAACAGGGCATCCGCGAAGAAGACGCGGAGCGGCTGAAGCAGAGCCTGGAAAGGCTTGACCTGGAGCAGAGCCACAAAGTCATCCAGGAAGAGCTGGAGGAAAGCCGCCAGAGAGAGGACGAGCTGAAAGGCCAGCTCGAGACGCTGCATAAAGTGCTGAAGGCCTCCCGCGACTACATCGGGCTGGATGAGCGCCATTTCCTGGACTCTCTCTCCGCCTCGCTCGAACTCCTGGGAACGGGGGGGCTGAAAGTCGTGGACGAGGGACGGGGTAGCTTCGAGATCCCGGCTCTCCATCAGCGCCTGGGAGCGGACCCGACCTGGGCGGTCACTTTGGACTCCCTGAGGACTCCGGCCAAGAAGGGCCAGAAGCTGTGGGAATGGCGCAAGGAGGCTCCTCTCCGGCGCGTCGTCTTTCACGACCCGGGGACGCTGGACGGCGAACTGGTCCATCTGCACCTCGAGCACCGGCTGGTCAAGCGTCTGTTGGGACGATTCATGGCCCAGGGCTTCCTGCACCACCAGCTCAGCCGAGGTTGCGTCCTGCGCACCGAGGACCCTGTGCCGCGCGTCGTGGTCATTGGGCGCCTATCCTTGTATGGAACGGATGCTTCCCGTCTGCACGATGAGGTCATCGCCGTGGCAGCCGAGTGGACCGACCCTCAACGACGGGGACGAGGAAAACTCAAACCGCTTCCCGAGGTGGGGAGAGACGAGACCCTGAGGCTTTTGGAGGAGTCCCTGGCAAATCCTCGGCTGCGGGAGGTCTCCGCGACGGTCCGCGAGCGGTTGGGGGAGAGCGCGCCCCGCGACGTCGAGGATCTCCTGGCTGCGTTGGAGCAACGGGCAGCCCAACTCGCGTCCCGGGCCGAAGTGGCCCTAAAGCGACGCGGCGACCAGGAGGCAGCCGACATGGCCTCCATCCTGGAATCCCAGCAGAAACGGATTTTGGCCGAGCGGGACCGGGTAGATAAGGAGCGGGCCCAGGGCCTCCTGGGCTTCATGGTCGAGGAGATTCGTCAGATCGAGGCTGATGCGCGCCATTGGGAGGCCCGATTGCGCTCTCTTGCCGCCGAGCTCGAGACTGAGCCGGAGCGAATTCGCGCGACCTATCGCGTCAAGGCCACCCGCGTGGAGCCGGTGGGACTGGTTTATCTCTGGCCGGTGTCCGGATGACGACCCGAGACGTGGAATTGGAGGTTCATCGCGCCTGGCTTGGGATGCTCCAGCCGGTCGGACTAGTCGTATCTCCCTCTGCGCTGGTTTCCGCTCAGGCCGTGCCGGAGCGCAACGTTGTGGCCCTGCAGGAGGAGTTGCGCGCCATCTACCTGGAGGATGCGACCATCGATTTCCCCGAGTTGGCCGAGCGCGTTCTGGGTTGGGCCTCCGCCGATCTGGCTTCGTGCGAGGGCATCGAGGTTGTACTGCCCGACTATGGTGAGACGCTGCGACCCGACCTGGTGGTGCAGGACCAGGGCCGGCCTCTCATGCTTGTGCAGCTCCTGGCACCGGGAGTCTCGCTGGATTCATGTCCCGCGGAGGCGCCAGGGTGGAGGGCCAGCCCGCAAGCTAGACTGGAGCGCCTCCTGCGCGAGTCGGGGGTAACGGCCGGGCTTGTATCCAACGGAGGCGAGCTCCGCATCGTGTATGCCCCTCGTGGAGAGAGCGCGGGACATCTCACCTTTCCGGTCCCCGCTCTGCTCGAGGTGAGCGGCCGTCCCCTGCTGGCGGCCTTGCACATGCTCTTGTCAGAACACAGAGTCTTCAGCGCCCTGGATGGCCGTCGTCTTACGGACATTCTGGTGGCGAGCCGGCGTTACCAGAGCGAGGTCTCTACTAAACTTGCCGGGCAGGTGCTGGGTTCCCTATGGGAGTTGCTGCGGGGCGTGCAGGCCGCCGATGAGCTAGCCGCCGGCCGGTTACTGGACGGAGTGCCCGCCGACACCATCTACGGTGGTCTACTAACCACGCTGCTGCGCCTTGTCTTTCTGCTCTACGCCGAGGATAAGGGGCTGATGCCCGACGAGGCCGTCTATCTCGAGAACTACTCCGTGACCGGCCTTTACGAGCGGTTGCGGGAGGATGCTGGGCTGTGGCCGGATACGATGGACCAGCGGTACGGTGGTTGGGCCTGGTTGCTTAGCCTTTTCCGGCTCGTCCACGACGGCGGGGGCCACGCGAGCTTCCACCTGCCGGCCCGCCACGGCCAGCTCTTTGGTCCCGGTCAGTATCCATTTCTGGAAGGCAGCCACGGCCTGGCGGCGGATTGCGTGCCACGAGTCTCGGACGGGTGCCTCCATCGCGTGCTCGACAAGCTGCTGATGTTGGAAGGCGAGCGTCTTTCTTACAGCGCGCTCGACGTCGAGCAACTCGGCTCGGTCTACGAAGCGATGATGGGGTTTGCAGTAGAGCGCGCCGAGGGGCTCTCGATCGGAGTCCGCTCCGGCGGGCTGAAACCTGGCTCGGTGCGGGCCGACGTGGTGGTCGACGTGGAGCGGCTGCTGGCCGAGAAGCCGGCAAACCGAGCAAAATGGCTCAAGGAGAGGACCGATTGCGACATCAAAGGAAAGGGCGCCACCGCGCTGCAGGCGGCGCGGACGGGCGAAGAGGTCGTGGCGGCTTTGGGGAGCAGAGTCTCTGAGTACACCCCGCAGCTTATTCCCCCGGGCGGCCTGTATCTTCAGCCCGGCGAGGAGCGCCGGCGCTCCGGCTCGCACTATACGCCGCGCGAGCTGACCGAGCCTATCGTGCGCACCACGCTGGCGCCCGTTCTGGAGGCACTGGGACCGAACCCGACACCGCAGCAGATTCTGGAACTGAAGGTGCTGGATCCAACCATGGGCTCGGGCGCATTTCTGGTAGAGGCCTGCCGCCAATTGGCCGAGAAGCTGGTGTCAGCCTGGGAGCTGCACAATGCGCTGCCTGTCATCTCCGCGGACGAAGAGCCGCTGCTGCACGCTCGCAGGCTGGTGGCCCAGCGTTGCCTGTACGGCGTGGACAAGAATCCCTTCGCGGTCAGCCTGGCCAAGCTGTCGCTGTGGCTGGTAACGCTGGCGCGCGACCATGCCTTCACGTTTCTCAACCATGCGCTCAAACACGGCGACTCCCTGGTCGGACTCAGCCGCCGACAGATCGCCGCTTTTCACTGGAAGGAGGTCCGGCCTGGCCAGCAGTTGCTCTTTGAGAGCATGGACGACTGGATGGAGGCCGCCTGCGGGGACCGCAACCAGATCCTCGGTCTCGGCGACGAGCACGAGGAAAAGAAGTTAGCCCTGCTCGAGAACGCCGAGGCCGCGGTCGGCGACCTCAAGCTGGCGGGCGACGTCATCGTGTCTGCCTTCTTCGCGAGCGCCGCGGACAAGGAGCGGGAGGCTCGGAGATTGGTGCTGCGCGCCCTGGCTGCCGACTGGGAGCGAAACAAGGAGGCCCTCCGGCAAAGCGCCGCTGGCTTCGACGAGCGGCCATTTCACTGGGAGCTCGAGTTTCCCGAGGTCTTCGACCGGGACAGCCCTGGATTTGACGCCATCGTTGGCAACCCGCCCTTCCTTGGCGGCACGATGATCTCGACCAACCTTGGCAAGGACTTGTGGAGCTGGCTGACCCAGGCCTACCCGGGGACCGGCAATCGGACCGACCTCGTGGCCTACTTCTTCCGGCGCGCTTACGCCCTGTTGCGGGTGGGCGGGACGTTCGGTCTGGTGGCCACCAACACGATTGGCCAGGGTGACACGCGCACCGGTGGTCTTACGCGGATTCGCCAGGAGTTGGGGTGGATCTACGCGGCCACCAAGCGCCTGAAGTGGCCGGGCCTGGCGGCCGTCATC
>QWHO01000442.1 GCA_021404945.1 bacterium CPR1 | reverse complement strand
CCGGACAAGGCTTCGACCATCCTGGCCGGCGTCAGGTCTTTGAAGGCCGTGCCGTTGGCCGAGACGATGATGTCGCCGCGCCGCAGCCCGTTCTGGGCTCCCCAGTTGGGGTTCGTGGTGTTGATCAGCAGGCCCTGGCTCACCTTGGAGACCCAGACACTGAGGCTCGGCACGTAGAATTCCGCCGCCTGTGCCGAGTCAGCGCAAAGGACCAGCCAGGCCAGCAGGAAGATTTTAAGTCGCATGCTTTCCTCCCCTGAGTGTTGTCTTCGGACGGCTATTCCTCGCCCTCCCCGAAAAGCTCGGTCTGCTCTGGCCGGCGGCTCTCGCGAGCCAGGCGAGCGATCTCGGGCCAGCTCTGCACCAGGGCGTTGTAGGAGAGGGCCTCGGAAGCCCGCTTCTTGCGCTCGCAGAGGGTGTAGAGCCGGTAGGCCAGCTCGCGCACAACCTCGGCCTGAGAGCCGAGCTTTCCGGCCAGCTCGGCGGCCGCGGCCTCGCCGCCCGACTCCAACACCCGGATGAGGTGGTGGACCATCTCCCACACCGTGAGCCGCTTGTCGGTGACGGGATCCCAGCCCGCGGCAAGCTCTCCCGGTTTGAGCAGACGGACCTTGCCGCGATGAGATTGCAGGATGCCCGCTTCGACCAGGCCCGAGATGCTGGTGTTCTTGGCCTTCGACAGCGTCTCGGCCGTGCCAAACTCCCCCTCGGAGAAGCCCTGCTGCTCGAACCAGGCGAGCGCCCAGCGCGTATCGGGGTCGAAGTCGCCTTCCTGCTCGGTCGGTCTGGTTGATGAGGGCCAGGGCCTCGCGCACCGAGAGCGGCTTTCCGGAGGCGTCCAGGACCTGGCTGTAGCGCGTGTAGATGGCCATGCCCGGACCGATGGCGGACTGGGCCAGGTCGACCGGAGCGATGTTGCTCCTCTGCAGGTGCGCCAGCGCTTCCGGGAGCTCGTTCTTGAGGGCGGTCATGAACTCGCGCCGCGTGGCCGTTGGGGCGGCTCCGGGCCGGGCCCGGCAGGCCAGAACCACCGAGGTGGCCAGCGAGTTGCGGCCGACGTTGCGCAGGCCTCCCGACTGCTCGGTGCGGATCGGCCAGGTTCCGACGATGGAGAACCCGCCTTCGACCAGGGCCGAAAGAAACGTATCCCAGCCCGTGGAGGCGACCCCGCCGTCCTGGGACTCGCTCTGCTTGAAGGCATAGAAGATGCTCACGGGGACCTCCGGCAGGGCGCGCTGTCTCAGGCGGGCGATGACCTCCCGCATGCCATCGAGGAAGTAGCGCTCGGCCGCATCCTTCGAGCTGTGCCGGCTGGGGTCGGCCACCAGCTCGTCGGCCTTGGGCACCAGGACGGTGGACAGGAGCTCGGGCAGAATCGGCTGGAGCGCGCGCCGCAGCCAGACATAGAAAAGGTCGGACAGATCGGCGTAGGGCACATTGTCGAAGTAGGGCGGGTCGGTGGTGACCACCGCGGCTCCGTCGGTCGGGAGCGCCCGGGCATCCCCCTGCTCGGCCCGCCCTGGCGTGCCCTGGCCCAGGGGCTCGATGGCTTTGGCGGTCAGCTCGACCCCGTCGTAGAAGTTGCCCGTGCTCTCGGAGAACGGGTTCCCTTCGGCGAACTCCCAGGTCATCGGGACGGCGGACAGGCGGATCAGGCTCTCAAGTTTCTCCCCAATCGTGTGCCAGATGCTGAAGGCGGTCCAGCGGTCGTGGCGCCGGCTCACGGCCAGCCCGAGCCCGACCGCGACGGCGTCGGCGTAGGCGAGCGCTCCCGTGCCGCCCTCTTGCAGCCTGCTGCCTTCCTTGCGGCCGGCCGCCCGCGCGTCGGCCAGCACCTTCTCGCGGGCCTCCGAGACCAGGGAGGACAGCGTGTCCAGGGCCACAAGCTGGCGCGGGGTGAAAAGGCTCGCGTGCGTGGTGTAGCCGTAGTTCTGGACGCGAAAGCCCAGCGCCTGACTCGGGAGGGAGGTCGTCGGCACGTCCTCGGGCGGGGGGACTCGCGCGACCTCCTCCTGCTCGGGGGTTGCGGAAAGGTAGACTCGCCCTCGGCCCGCGTCAGCGATCACCGCCAGCATCCGATACCCGATTCCATTTGCGCGGCCCTGCTCGCGCACATAGGCGGCGGACATCGGGGCATCGCTGAGAAGACATCGGAAGTCTCCGCGTCCGATCTTGGTTCCCTCCGAAACCGCCTCGCCGGACGGCGGGCTGCTCGAGGCGATGACCCGGAATCTCCAGGTGCGGGCTTTCCGGTCCACGTCCGGCTCGACCCAGACTCGTTTGCCGGGCTTCTTGCACAGCCAGTAGCTGGCGATCAGGGGTACGTGCGCGCCCCCCATTGCGGGGTCCGGGCTGGCTACCGTCCTGGCCCAGAGCCAGGCGATCACGGTCAGCTTCTGCCCCACCAGCGGCTGCAGGTCCGGCCGCTCTCGCGCCGTTTCCTCGGTGACCTCCACTCGGGGATAAAGGTGCCCGATCCGCTTCTCCGCCTCGTCTCGCATCCAACGACCGTAGAATCGCACGTCCTGGGCCAGACCTTCGGCACCCCGCCACTCCCGCTCGATGAGCTTCTTCTCGGCGCGCGCCTCAGGATGCACGGGAGCCATTCCTGCGAACCGGGGTGGGATCTCGATCATCGCTTTGTTGATCAGCACGGCCACCGGGTTGAGATCGCTGGCGCAGGCCTCCAACCCCAGTCGCTGCGCCTCCAGCGGAATGGAGCCGCCTCCCGCGAACGGGTCGTGGAAGGCCGGCAGCTTCTGGCGATTGAACAGCTCTGTCGCGCGGGGGTGGCCGGCGTTCTCGGCGCAAGTGCGCCGCCAGCTGCGCCAGATCTCATCCCGGGCCGCCTGGAGGACCTCCTCGTTATTGGTATTCTCCCACTGCACCAGATCCTCGATGATGCGGAACAGGCGCTGGCGCTCTTGTTCCTGGGCCTTCTCCGTCTTGAAGAGGTCCGGGTAGGAGGACGGGTCGTCCACCATCTGGGCGAACAGCACCGCGCGCGCCGCCGCCAGGGGACGGCGGGCCCACCACAGATGCAGGGTGCTCGGATGGCCCGTGCGGATGGACTTCTCCCTGGCGCTGGCCTTGTTGATCGCCTCCAGGGGCAGAGCGACCTCGATGAGCTTTTTCTTGTGGGCCATGAAGCAGGCTCCCTCCTGCGGGCGATCGGTCGGGACTTGTGCGCGAATCAGCTCGGCGACACCTTCCGGCCCCACCAGAGCGAGCAAGAACGAGCGCCAGGACTCGCGATCCTCGTGGGCCTCGGGCCTCATGAAACCACGAATCTGCGCCGCCACCCGCTTGCCCACCGAGCCCGACAGAACTTCTCCATGCTGGTTCGTAACGTCGCGGATCGCCCCGGCGACGGCGCTCTGTACCAGGCGGTAGTACCGGTCGCGGGCCGCTCCGTCCTCGGAGACGATCTTGCTCACGGCGTCCCTCGGCTCTTGCGACCAGGAAATCGAGAGAGTCCAACACCGCCGAGGAAGTGATAGTGGCGCCGAATGCTCTCCTTTGTAGCTCCGGTGTCGCTCTCTCTGGCGCCTTGCTCGGCCAACCGCCGGATCTCCCCGCGTGTCTTTCGCATGCGGGCGGCCCAATCGCGCCCCTGCGGACGAAGAAGGAGAAGAGCATCACAAGAATCGGGCTCCACGCGCATGACCGTCTCCCGTTCTCCCCAGGCCAGAGGCTCGTAGACGCTCGGCGCAATCCATTCGAGGGTCGCAGGGCAATCGACCAGGCTTGCGGAGGGGAATCGCTTCTGAATGCGTTGGAAGGCTTCTTGCACTTGTTGCCGCTCCCGGTCATGGGCCGCGAGTAGATCGACAACGGCCTCATCAGACTTGCGGGAAAACCAACCTTGCAGAGTTACATCCTCAAAGAAGAGAGCCAGTCGGGCGGCCGACAAAGGCTCCGGGAGCTTGATCTCCGAGTGCCAACAGTTGCGGGGCTGGTTGCGCCAGAGAATGAAAACCTGACAATCATCAAACAAGAGTCCGGCACCCGCTGCCAGGGCCCGGACCTCATCTTCATCCGCTCCATCGAGTACACTCGATACCTGGTGGCCGAGCCTGGGCGTGAAGCTGTCGCAGCTCACCGCATCACCTCCGCTCGGGCCATCAGCTCCGCAAAGTCGTAATTGACGCTCGTGACCCCGAAGTCGGGCTCTCGCTGGAAGGGCCTGCGCACGTAGTGAACCCGGTGCGTTTTGTCGGACAAGAACTCCACGATGGCGAGAATGAAGTCGTCCGGCTTGTTGAGCGAGTAGAGTATCTCGTTGCGCGTCACGGTGATCGTGGTCGCGCTGCTGTCGCGACCTTTGACCTCGAGGAAGCGCAGCTTGCCGGAGGCTCCGTGGCGGCTCTCGATGTCGTAGCCAAGCCTCTCCAACTCCCGATCGATGGGCTCAAAGCCCAGCCCTCGCTCGATCTCCATCACGATGGCTCGCGCCCTGGCCGCCACCGCCAGTCGGTCCGCCGTAGGCGCCTCCGGTCGGCGGCCGGAGATGTGAGCTAGCAAGCCCATCGGCACCACGACCAGTCCGCCCAACACAACCGGCGGCAGGGCCGAGAGCTGCGCCTCTCGGTCCAGCTCGGTCAGACGGCGCTCGAGACGCCCCTGAAGCTCATCCGCCCGGCGCCGCGCTTCGAGCGAGTTCAGCCTGGCATTGGGTTTGCCGGCCTGCTCTTGCAGCTTGAGCTCCTCCGCGCGGTGGTCCCAGTAGGTGATCTCCTTCGTCAGCCGGTCCTTGACCGCCGCCCGGGCCTTCTCGATCCAGCCCAGGCGGCGCGAGCGCACCTCGTCGAGGTGCCCCGGAACAATCTGGGCGATGGAGTGCGCCTGCGCCTTCTGCTCCAGCTCGCGCACGATCCAGGCGAGCTCGGGTCGGGCCAGCAGGCTCCCCGCGTCCGGCTCGTCGCTGCCCAGGGGCCGATAGTCCAGGTAAGGCGCATAATGAAGGTGACGGACCTGGCCGGTAGGATCCTGCTCGACGTAGAGCATGCGCTTGGAGATGGTGCGGCGCTCTCCGCTCGGCAGAGTGCTCGCGTCCTGGATCGAGTGCTCGAGGTAGAAAAGGACGCGCGGGGTGGTGCCGCTGTCCCGCTCGTCTACCAGGACCGTGCCGCGTCGCAAGAGGTCTCGATGACGCTCAAGCGTCAGATCGAGCGTGGCGTCGAGCAGGGGATGGCCGGGACAGATGAAGGCTGCCAGAGGGACACCGGCCGGGGTCAGCAGGCTCTTCTCGAAGGCAATTCGCTCGTAGCGGGCCTGCACCGGAGCACCCGCTCCCATCAGACGGTCGCGGTTACGGATCGGTGCCGGCACATGAGTCAGCTCGTAACGCCGGGTTTCGCGCTGGCGCACGCTGCCGCCAAGTTGTTTGAAAGCCTCCAGGAAGAAGGACTCGATGTAATGGGGCTGCAAGCGTCGCGCCTCGGCGCGCTCCATGTCCTCGCGGATGCGGGCGACGTTGGTGGCATCCATCGCATCCTGGGCCAGGGCGCGATCCTCCATCAGGTCCTGGATGTGCTCGCGATCGATGGCGTGCTCGATGGCCTGCTCCAGCCGAATCCGCACCTCCGGCAGCTCCCCATAGCGAATGGCCTTCAGCAGTAAGTCGCGTAAAGGCTTTCCCTCGAACTGCAGCTTTCCGAGCACGTCGAAGACCTGTCCTCCGAGCGCCTTGCGAGCCTCCTCGAGCTTCTCCAGCAGCTTGCGGTACACATCGCCTTCCCGCGTCTCGTCGGCCACGAGGTTCCAAAGGTGGCAGACCTCGGTCTGGCCGATGCGATGAATCCGGCCGAAGCGCTGCTCGAGCCGATTCGGGTTCCAGGGTAGATCGTAATTGACCATCAGGTGGGCTCGTTGAAGGTTGATGCCCTCGCCCGCCGCATCGGTGGCCAGGAGCACCTTCACCTCCGGATTGT
>QWHO01000441.1 GCA_021404945.1 bacterium CPR1 | reverse complement strand
CCCCCGTCAAGACGTGGCATGCAAGCGGGGTGTCTTGACGGGTTCCCGCGGCTTACGCTGGTGACAAAGGTGGGCGACGGCGACCGAGGCGAGGGCAAAGCCATCCGGGGCAGGGTGGCGGCTGGTCTCCGGCCCCGATCGCCAAAGGGGCTCAGGCTCCTTCGGTTCAGGCAAAAACCAGGCTCGGCCAGGCCTTGGCTCCCTCGTAGTGGGCCTCCGAGCAGGCGGGCCCCCTCGGGCCTCCTGGGAAGCGGCAGGGGCTTGGAGGGGCCTTCTACGGGGCTGACGAGCAACCCATGGCTGTTCCTGGATCCGCCGCTGGCGGAAGGGCGCAGCCGGCTGACCGCCCCGCAACGCCTGGAGGAGTACGAGCCTCGACACACTTTTGTCTGTCAACGTGATGAATCCAGGCGCGATGCCGGTTCAGGCCGAGTGCAGCTCCAGGGCCAGCTCCTCGATGCCGGCATCGACCCGGCCGTAGCCCAGCGTCGACTCGTGGCGGAGGCTAGTTGAGCCGGCTGCGCCGGCTCTTGCACTGCGAGGCGCGTCAGCTTCGTCCTGGCGCAAGCCTCCCGCGTTAGCCTCGCAGCGCCCGGAAGGGGCCTCCCGGAGTGTGCTGCTCAATCGGCCGAATTCGGCCTCAGCCAGAGCGACCCAGACCCTCGCCGACCGAGAAAGGAGAAAGGCCCCTTCCTGGGCCTCCTGCGCGGCCTGACCGCGATGCATGACGAAGCTCACTTCCCGAGATCGGGCCCAGATCTTGACTGGATTTTCCCCAACTGCTACCGAGCGGCCGTCTTGGCTCGCGGACCGCGGGTCTTCCCGGGCGGCATCGGCGCCGCGCTCGGGCGCAGAGTTCTCCCGGTGCGATCCAGGGCCCGGCCCAGGGCGTCCTCGAGATCGGCCCGCATCAGCATGGACTTGAGAAAGGTCTTCAGCGCCTCGCGTTCCTGGTCTTCCAGGCGATGCGCCTGGCGGAAGAGATCGACCAACTCGGGATCGTGCTGCTCGAGCAACCGGCTGCTGAGTTTCTGATCGGCCGCCTGCAACTCCTCGACCGGGGTCTCCAGCACCTTGGCCAGCTTCTCCAGCACGTCGGACCGCGGCCGCATCTGATCGCGCTCGATGCGCGCGACATAACTCTGGTGGACCCCGAGAGTCTCGGCGACATCGGCCTGGCGCAGGCCTTTCTCGGTGCGTATCCGCGCGATCATTCTTCCTAGAGACATTCTGGCGCTCCTTTTCCGGCCGACCGTTGATCTGCTGCCCATATATTTCATCCCGATCCCTCTTCTCTCCTCGGAAGGATTTTCAAGTTGCTCTGGAATATATTCTACATTGTCCCGAATTTGGATCGCATAAACCGTGCGGGCAGGTCCGGAAAAAATTTTTGGAGGCGTCCCATGGCCGACAACCCCTCACAACTGTCCCGCGCCGAGCTCGACGAGCTGAAGGCACGCGTCGATCTGGCCGCGGTGGTGCGCGCCTACGGAGTGGAGCTGGCCGCGCGCGGACGCAACCTGCTGGGCTGCTGCCCCTTCCACGCCGACGACACGCCCTCGCTCTCCGTGAACCCCAAATCCCGTCTCTGGCAGTGCTTCGGTTGCCACGCGGGCGGAGACGCCCTCACTTTCATCCAGTTAAAGGAAGGGCTGACCTTTCCGGAAACCGTGGCGCGTATGCGGGAGTTCGCGGGCGAGCTGCCCGCGACGCCCAGCAGGCCGACGACCAGGCCGGGGCCGACCACGGCCGAGGACCTGGTACTGCCAGGCGGGGTTTCCCGTGACCAGATCCTGCAGCGCGTCACCGACCACTACCGGCGCACCCTGCTCCAGCACCATCCGGCTCGGCAGTATCTGCGCGACCGCGGCCTGGCCGACCCGCAGACCTGGGAGACCTTCGGGCTGGGCTTTGCCGACGGCTCGCTGGCGAGCCGCTTCCCGTCCAGCGGTGAGGTGCGCGAGGCGCTCGAGCAACTCGGCGTGATGAACGGCGACGGCAAGGAACGCTTTCGCGGCTGCCTGGTGGTGCCGCTCACCCATCCCGAGTTCGGCCTGGTGGGTCTCTACGGCAGGGCCATCGACCAGGCCGCGCCTCTCAAGCACCTGTTCCTGCCCGGCCTGCGCCGCGGAATGCTGCACTGGCAGGCGCTCCAGGGCTCGCCTACGATCTGGGTCGCCGAAGGCCCGCTGGACGCCCTCTCGCTCTGGCAGGCCGGGCTGAAGTCCAGCACCTGCCTCTTCGGGCTGCAGCCGCCCTGGCCCGACTTCGAAGAGCTGTTGCGCCGCTACGGCGTGCGCGAGGTGCGCCTGTGCCTCGACGGCGACGAGCCGGGGCAGAAGGCGCTCCCGCGACTGGCCTCGTGGTTCACGGGCCAGGGGCTGCAGTGCCAGACCGCCCGGTTGCCCGAGGCGTTCGATCCCAACCGCCTGCTGTCCGACCAGGGCCCGGCCGCTCTCAAGCAGCTCGAGCAGACCTTGCGGCCGGCGCTGGACGAGGCGGCTCCAGCCCCCGTGACCGAGCCGATTCCCGAGGGCGTGCGCCTGGTGCTCGACGGCGTGACCTACACCGTGATCCCCAAGCCGCCTTTCAACGGCCGCCTGAAGGTGACGTTGCGAGCGACCTTCGGCCCGCGCAAATGCGTCGACCGGCTCGACCTCTACACCAACCGGGCCCGGAACCTCTCGGCCCAGCAGCTGGCTCGCGAGCTCGGCCTGTCCAAGGACGAGGTGCAGCGCCACCTGATGATCGTGATGGAAGCCGCCGAGCACTGGGTGGAGTCCCAGGCGCGCACGGCCGAGGAGAGCGAGGATATGCCCAACCAAGCGGCTCCCGTGCTGACCCAGGCCGAGCGAGAGGAAGCGCTGGAGTGGCTGCGGCGGCCCGACCTGGTCGATGCCATCCTGCAAGACAGCGAGGACCTCGGCTACGTAGGGGAGTCCCGGGCCAAGCTCCTGGGCTATCTCATCGGCATCTCGCGCAAGCTCGAGTTCCCGCTGGCCGGCGTGGTGATCAGCCAGAGCGGCGCGGGCAAGTCCAGCCTGACCGACCTGGTGGAGAAGCTCACGCCGCCCGAAGAGGCGGTGCTCTACTCGCGCGTGTCGGCGCAATCGCTTTACTACCTGCCCAAGGACTTCCTCAAGCGCAAGCTCCTCATCCTGGAGGAGCGTGTCGGGGCCGAGCAGGCCGACTACTCGATCCGGGTGCTGCAGTCGCGCCAGAAGCTCACCCAGCTGGTGACCATCAAAGACCCGGCCAGCGGCAAGATGAAGACCCGCCATTACGAGGTGGAGGGCCCCATCGCGTATCTCGAGACCACGACCAATCCGCGCCTGAACCACGAGAACGCGACCCGCTGCTTCGAGCTCGAGCTGGACGAGTCCGAGGAGCAGACCCAGCGAATCCACGCCCGCCAGCGCGAGGACCATCGCCGCGATCGGCGCTCGGGCCACAAGGCCAGGAGCGAGAGCATCCGGACGCGGCACCACAACGCCCAGCGCCTGCTCGAGTGCGTCGAGGTGGTGATCCCTTACGTCGATCACCTGAGCTTCCCAAGCCGCTGGCTGCGCACCCGGCGAGATCACAAGCGCTTCCTCTGCCTGATCGAGGCGGTGACCTTCCTGCACCAGCACCAGCGGTCCGGGGGCGCGCTCGAGGACGGGACGCGCTACGTCGAGGCCACGCTCCAGGACTACCGCCTGGCCTACGAGCTGGCCCAGGACGTGCTGCGCTCCACGCTGCACGAGTTGTCGCGCAACAGCCGCGAGCTGTGGCCGCTCATCCAGGCCTGGGCGCGCGGGAAGAGCGGCCAGGTCTTCACCCGGCGCGAGCTGCGCCAGGAGACCGGGTGGCCCGACCGGCGCCTGCAAGAAGGCCTCCAGGAGCTCGTGGAGCTCGAATACCTGGCCGTCCTGGCGGGCTCGCAGGGGCGCACCTTCCAATACCAGGTGCTGGCCGACGTCCAGGACGCGCCCTGTCCACTGGGCGAGCTGACCACCCCCGAGCAGCTGACGGCCCTCTGGCCCGGCTGAACTTTGGCAACTTCGGCAAACTTCTGCAACCGACTCAAAGCTTGATATCAGGCCATTCCTACGCGATTTTGGGCAACTTCGGCACTTTTACACGGATTCCAGGAGAGAGTTTTTTGCGTACGCTTCCGGCCCGATCTCGGGTCCGAGGCAGTTAGGACAAAGGCACATAGACTTGGCAAAACCTGATTCCAATAAAGATTTCTAGCGGGAGAGTACTTCGGTTCTCTCTTCGTTGGAACTCCATTTCCCAAAGGAGGACGGCATGAACACGGCTCTCTGGAACCAGCGCTTCGAGGACTACCTTCGGCGCTGCGAACGCTCGGTGCACACCGTGCGGACGTATCTCTTCAGTCTGCGGGACTTCTACCTCTTCTTAACCGAAGCGGGCCTGGAGCAACCGTGGCACGCCACGCGCGAGCACCTGCAAGCTTACCGCCAGCGCCTCTTCGAGCGCTCCTACCGGGGCCAGCGTAACTCGCTCAAGGCTCAACAGTGCCGGTTGGGCGCGGTTCGGAGCTTCCTTCGATTCCTGAAACGGGACGGATACCACCCCGTCGACCTGTCTGAGCACTTGGAGCCCGCGCGCGTGATCCCGGCTCCACTGCCCCAGTTGCCCAGTGAAGTGGACCTGCAGCGGGTGCTGGACGGCATCGACGTGTCCAGCGCGCTGGGGCTACGCAACCGGGCCATGCTGGAGACGCTCTACTCGACAGGCCTGCGCAGCCTGGAGCTTCGCGCCCTGCGCCTCGACCAGCTCGACCTGGTGCGGCAGGTGATCTGGGTGCATCGCGGCAAGGGCGGTCGTAGCCGGTCCGTCCCGTTGGGCGGAGAAGCCCGGGCCTGGATCGAGCAGTATCTCCTGCGGGTTCGCCCCCAACTGGTGCGCGACCCGGCCGAGCCGCATCTCTTCCTGAGCCAGCGCGGCCGGCCCATGACCTGCACCCAGCTCACGACCTTGGTGCGCGATGCTGCCCGGGCTGCGAGCCTGGACCTGACCCTCACGCCACATACCTTCAGGCACTGCTGGTATCAGATCGTGATCTCCTCCTAAGACATTTATAAAAATGGTCGCGTCGTCGTGCCTGTGGGAAGTGTGGGCAGCTTTGCTGTCCAAGCCCTGT
>QWHO01000440.1 GCA_021404945.1 bacterium CPR1 | reverse complement strand
GGTGCCGATGGCGGCGTGGCGGAACATTGAGTCTCCGCGCCAGCCCATGCTGGCCAGGCCGGCGCTGTAAAGGGTGGGAATGCCCTTCACGTCGCCCTGAGCGGTGATGTAGCACATTCCGTTGGGCACGGTAACCCCGTCGGCGGTCGGGTTGGGGTAGGTTCCCTCGTAGTTGTTGGCCACCCGCATCGAGTAGGTGATCTGATCGTCGCCGGGCATGGGAACGTCGGTGATGGTTTCGAGGGGATCATAGCGGGGATTTCCGTTCAGCTCGTGCAGAGCCAGCTGAACAGCCGAATAGGCCGCGTAGCGGCAGCGCAAGTCCAGGCCCGCATCGCTCATCTGCCGCTGCTTCTGGGTGACCAGAAGCCCCACCCCGGCGGTCATCAGCCCGAAGGACGATACGATGACCAGAACCAGCGCCAGTGCTGAAACACCACGATCTTTCCTGAGCATCTGGCAACCTCCTCAGTTCCTGAGAAACAGTCTCGTCTTCACTTCTATCGCATAATCGCGGCTAAATCCAGTCAACCGACAACGAATTTTGATCTCGGGAACCTCCTCGTTGGAAACAGAGAAGATTTCGACGTGGCGGGCGATCACGCGCTGGGGCAGGCTGGCGTCGCGGGAGACGGTATCCACCGGGGGGGCGGGCGGCGGGTAGCTGAAGGCCGGGCTCAGCGTGCGCGACTTCCGGCACAGGGTGGAAACCCCGTTGATGGTGCGCAGGTAGTAGCAAATGTGCTGCTGCCAGAGCATCCGGCCCACGATGTCATACTCGACGTTGCCGCTGACGGGCGAGCGCGGGCTCGAGAAGACCACCCCGTCCACCCCGTTGACAAGCATCGTGGCCACCTGGAAGCACTCGGCGTCCGACTCGCTGATCTCTCGAGAGATCCAGGTGATGGACTGCAGGGCTTCCTGCTGGAGCGTGTGCTTGGCGCTCATCACGGCCAGATAGTTCTTGCCGGCCACCACCATCGAGTAAACCAGGGACAGCACGATCCCGACCAGGGCACAGCACACGAGCATCTCGACCAGGCTGGTGCCGCGCTCAGTCTTCATCGCCTGGCTCCCTTTCGGTTGCGTGAGCGCAGACGCAGGGAGGAGTTGGTGGCCGTGGCCACCAGGGAGCTACCGTCCCTCTGCAGCGAAAGTCCGCGCTTCTTGCTGCTGGAGTACCCGGGCTTGTTGATGGTCAGGGTGCACTTCTGCGGCACCCTGCTCGCCGTAAAGGAGAGCTTCAGCTCGTACTTCCCATCGGGCTGGATATCGAGCTTGAAGTGGTGGTTGGGGTCTTTGATACCCTTCCAGCGCTTGCCGGTGGGCTCGGCCACCCCTTTGGCGCTGACCAGGCGGCGCTCATCCGGGAAGTAGACATACAAAGTGAGATTTCCGTAAGGATTGACGACGCTCTGCCTGGTCTTGGAGCTGGCCACGCTGATCTTGCCTTTCAAGGTGACTTCAACCTTGCGAGGCTGGTTGAGCAAGAAGAAGCCGACCACTACGATCAACAAAAGCAGCCCACCCAAAACAGGGCCCAGGCGCCTCCAGTCCAGCCGGGCCCAGAGACTCTGCCCGGGGGGGACAGGCTTGTCTTTCACGGGGGTGGCCTTCGCGGGGGGGCCAGTAGTGGCTTTCACGGCCCGCAGGGAGCCTGAGCCGGAGCTCCTGTGCTGGTCAGGGCGCGAGGACGGGCCGATGCTCTGGGGCAGGTCGGGACGGGGAAACGAGCCGCTGGGCGGGCCGGAGCTCTTGGGCTGGGGAAACGAGCCGCTGGGCGGGCCGGAGCTCTTGGGCAGGTCGGGAGGAGCGGGCTTCTCGGGTGGGCCAAGCCCGGGGAACGAACCGGAATCATCCGCGGGACGAAGCTCGAGAACCTTCATTCCGAGTTGCTCGAGCGACCCGCGGGCCTCGGCCGAGCTCGATGCTACGAGCTTACCTTTGCGTTGCGCCCCACTCCGGTCCGAAGCAGTGTAATCAAACCGCATAAAAACTAAGGTTCCCTCTGCAGCAAAGCCACCAGGCCGAAGGAGGCGCTATCCAGTCGGACCCGGTTGTCGTACAAATTCGAGCGCAAGGCGCCCTCAACCTCCTCGGGACGCAGGACATAATAGAAGTCGTCCTCGGAGCGGAACTGCAGGCGATACAAAAAGAGGCGAGCCTGTCGGGCAGCCTTGCGATAACCCCGGGCGCGGCTGTCATGCCCCTGCTCCTGAGCGACCCGGGCGGCCTGCTCCAGGGCGATCACGCACAGAGCATTGAGGCTGGAGGGGGGAACTTCCGAGTCGGGAGGAACGTCGGGATAAAACTGCCCCAGGCGGTCGAGCTCGCCACCCTGGTGCGCGAGCAAATCGTCGCACTCGCGATACAAAGGCTCGTGAGCGCCCTGCTCCACCAGGGAGAGAATCCGCCAGGGCGCCAACCTGACCCCGGCCTGCCGGGCCTTGACCTGGGCCTGAGCCAGCCGGGCCGGCTGATGGCGACCCCACCACAGCAGCAAGGGCCCCAGCTCGCCCGGGCGCACCTGCTCTGGAGTCACCCGCTCGAGAGCCTTGCGCAACTTGTCTTTCCTCCAGGAATCCGGCAGGGGCTCGGCGGCCAGCAAAGCCAGCGCGAGCGTGGCCGGGCTGCTCTTTGCATCGACCGACTTCAAGCGCGCCAGCACCTCGCCTGGCTGAACGTCCGGCAGCTGGGCCAGGCACCAGGCGGTGGCCGCCTGGCCTGACCACGGCCCGGTGGGCTCCATGGGCTGATCGGAGCTGGGCTGGTAACCGAGCTCGAGGCGCGCACCCGGTCCTCGCACCCAGTCGAGCAAAGCGGCCCGCATGGTCAGAAGCTGCTCGGGCGACATCTGCTCGAGAGGAGGCGGTTGGCCCCGGAAGAGCTGGATCGCCCGGGGCTTGCCCTCCAGCCGAACCAGGACCTGGTATCCGTCGAATCGGAGGGCCTGGGCCCGCGTATAGAGCTGCTCGCTGGTCAGCGCGAGCTCATCTTCGAAGTGAGCCACGCTGGTCAGGAAGCCAAAATTGCGCGAAACCATCTGCAACGGATTGTAGCGCACAAATCGGTCCTGGTAACGTAGCTCCAGGCCCCAGACTCCTCGCATGGCCTCCAACTCGGCCACACGGAAAAGATCGGCCGGGCGATACGAATGGGTCAGCAGGATCTCCACAAAGTCCAGGTCCGGCTCCCTGGGCAGCTGGCCGAGGGCCTGGTTGAGGTTCTGGGGCCAGGTGCCCCCCGAGCCCCACTGGTAGGCTCGCACCTGCCCGGCCGAGCGAACGGCCACGTAGACGGCACCGGTCTGGAGATTGAGCTCGGACTCGCTCAGGGTCACCGGACTCGAGCGCCCGGCCAGAGCTTCGCCGACCGCATGGGCGACTTGCTCCAGGCTCTCGGGCGAGAGCCTGGCCGGTCCGTCGAAGCGTGAGCCGCTCTCAGGCTCGGAGGGGCGAGTGACCTGCAAAGCATACAGGAAGAAGGCCAGGGAGGCGGCAAAGAGCGCCAGCGAGCAGTACCAGAGAAGTTGCCTTGGCGCCATCAGAGCTTCTGCAACATGGATACCAGCGGCAGCATGAAGGCCAGCACGATGAAGGCGGCCACCGCGCCCATCCCGGCCATGATCAGGGGCTCGGACAGAGCGGCGAAATAACTCACGGCCATCTCGGCCTCATCCTCGTAGACTTTGGCGACGTGGCGGGCCGAGTTGGAAGCCGAGGAAGACTCCTCGCCGACAGCGATCATCTGCACCGCCCCCCGGGGCAGGACGTTGTCCAGCGCTTCGGACATGCTGCAGCCCAGCTCCAGCCGCTGGCCCGAGGCGCTCAGGAGAGACTTGAGAAATTCGTTGCCGGTCACCTCGCGAATCATGTGCAGGGCGGTGGCGGCCGGCAGGCCGGCCTCGAGCAGGGTGGAGAGAGTGAACAGAACCCGGGCATAGCTCATCTTCCTCAGGACGTTCCCCAGCAGGGGAATCTCGAGAATCAGGGCGTCGATTCTGAGCCGCAGAGCGGGATTTCGAGCCATCAGACGCCGCCAGGCAGGGGCTCCCAGGAACACCAGCAGGGCCGCCCCCACCAGCAGCAAGGTAACCAGAAAAGGATTGCGGGCCAAGTCGCCGAGGGCCACCAGTATGCGCGTGGGCCATGGCAGCGTAACACCCATGGTGGTGAACATGGGCGTCATGGTGGGCAAAATGTAGAACATCAGCACTCCCCCGCAGGCCATCCCGGCCACGAGTAAGAAGGCAGGATAGGTCAGGCTGGCCGCCAGGCGCCGTTGCAGGCCGTCGCCTCGCTCGAGCAAGGCGGCCAGCTGCTCGAGCATGGTATTGAGCTGGCCGGAGCCTTCGCCAGCCCTCACCAGGCCTACGTAGACAGGCGAAAAGATCCGGGGGAAACGGCCGAGGGAAGCCGAGAGCGAGTTTCCGGCCAGCACCCTGTCGGCCACCTCGTCAATCACCCGACCCAGCTTCGTGTCGTCGCTCTTGCCGTAGATGTCCAGCGCCCTGTGAAGCGGGACGCCCGAGTCGAGCATGGTGACCAGCTGGCGGGTAAAAAAGGCCACATCCCTTATCGGAGCCCGAGCTTTGGGGTTGATCGGGGGGGCCATGCCCGGGATGATTCGCAGGCCGCTTCCCCTCCCCCTGTCGCCCGGGGCCTGGTAGATTCGGCTCCCCGTTGCTTGCGGGTAGATTGGAAGCTATACTGGAGCGATGCACTTGATTGAGGACCTGATCCTCCCGCGGGTCGAGAGACCCAGTCGCTATATCGGCCAGGAGCTCAATTCGGTCCACAAGCCGCTCTCTGAAGTAGAGGTTCGCATTTGTCTTGCATTCCCGGACATGTACGACCTGGGACTGTCCAATCTGGGCCTCCTGATCCTCTACAGCCTGCTCAATGGCCAGCCGGGCGTGTGGTGCGAGCGGGCCTACGCGGTGGGGCTCGACCTCGAGCACGAGTTGCGCTCGCGCTCCTTGCCCCTGTTCTCGGTGGAAAGCAGAACGCCGCTCTCAGAGTTCGACGCGGTGGGCTTCACGCTGCAGTATGAGCTGAGCTACACCAACATCTTGAACATGCTCGACCTGGCCCGCATCCCCCTGCTTTGTGCCGAGCGGGGCGACGAGCACCCCATCATCCTGGCCGGCGGGCCCTGCGCCTTCAATCCCGAGCCGCTGGCC
>QWHO01000439.1 GCA_021404945.1 bacterium CPR1 | reverse complement strand
CCTGCGCCCGTCCGCGCGGGCGTGGCCCCCGCCTGGCAGGTGGAGCCGACGGGCGACGGGTTCATCCTGCGCTTCGGCGGCCTGGAGTACAGAATCACCCTGCGCCCGCCCTTCACCGGGCGGCTGCGGGTGACCATGCGGGTGAGCGCCGGGGACGAGGCCTACATCGACACCTTCGACCTCTACTCGCACCGGGCCCGGGTGACCGCCGTGAAGCAGATCGGCGCTCGCCTGGGCCTCGACCAGGACGCTGTCGAGCGTCAGCTGGAGGTGCTGATCGGCCAGGCCGAGCGCTGGGTGGCCGAGCAGGCCGAGCTGGCCGCCGACGAGCTGGCCTCCAGCCCCAAGAAGCGCCGCGAGATGACCACCGCCGAGAAAGAGCAGGCGCTGGCCTTCCTGCGCCGCCCCGACCTGGTGGAGGCCATCCTGGAGCACATGGAGACGCTGGGCTACATCGGCGAAGAGCGCGGCAAGCTGCTCTGCTACCTGATCGGCATCTCCAGGCGCCTGGAAAAACCGCTGTCGGGCACCATCCTGTCGCAGAGCGGGGCGGGCAAGTCGGGGATGGCCGAGCTGATCGAGCTCCTGACTCCTCCGGAGGAAGTGGTGCTCTACTCGCGGCTCTCCACCCAGGCCCTGGTCTACGTCCCCAAGGATTTCCTCAAGCGCAAGCTGCTCATCATCGAGGAGCGCAAAGGGGCCGAGGACGCCGAGTACTCGATTCGCGTTCTCCAGTCCAAGCAGCGTTTATCTTCAGCGATCGTCGTCAAAGACCCCAACACCGGCCGCATGAAGACCCAGGTTTTTGAAGTGGAGGGCCCCATCGCATACCTCGAGACAACGACGAACCCGCGGGCCATCAACCCCGAGAACGCCACCCGGTGCTTTGAGATCTGGCTGGACGAGTCCGAGGAGCAGACCCGGCGCATTCACCAGCGGCAGCGCCAGGCCCGCAGCCTGGAGGGCCTGGTGCACCAGCGCCACGCCCACGATCTTTATGAGCTGCACCACAACGCCCAGCGGCTGTTGCTCTCTTACCCGGTGCACATCCCGTTCGCGGACCTCCTGAGCTTCCCCAGCCGCTGGCTGCGCACACGCCGCGACAATGAACGCTTCCTCGGCTTGGTCGAGGCAGTGACCCTCTTGCACCAGTACCAGCGCCTCAAGAAGACCCTGGTCCACGAGGGGGAGGAGCTGGCCTTCGTGGTGGCCACGCCGGCCGACTACCGGCGGGCCTACGAGCTGGCCCAGGACGTGCTGCATTCCACCTTCCACGAGCTGACCCGCTCGGCCCGCGAGCTGTGGGCGGTCGTTTTGAAAATGGCCGGCCAGGCCGGGCAGAAGCCTCAGCACTTCGAGTTCCTGCGGCGCGAGCTGCGGCAGTTCTCGAGCTGGCAGGATCACCGCCTCCGCGATGCCCTGGCCGAGTTGGTGGAGATGGAGTACCTGGCCGTGGTGGGCGGCTCGCAGGGGCGGGCCTACACCTACCGCCTGCTGGTCTACGGCGAGGATGGGCCCAGCCTGCTCGGCGAGCTGACCACGCCCGACGAACTCGAGCGCCAGCTCGGCGACGACCAGGCCCAGGTGGCCTGACTTCGCCCACTTCGCAGAACCTCGCCGCAAAGCAGAACGTTGCAACCAAGCCAATGGGAGGAGTCTGCCAAGCACTTCGCCACTTCGCGGAAAACCGCTTGACCCGGAGCAGAAAATTTCGATGAACCGAGTTCCCTGTGGAAAACTTCATCCTCCCACTCACCCGTGGTTCCCCTGTACTGACGTTGTTGTTGGTACAGGACAAGGACGATGGGTTAGGGGTGTTTGCGGGCCATGCTGAATCCTGAGCCGTGGAAGCGGCTGTTCAGCGACTGGCTCACGCTGGGGACCTGGTCTGTGCGCTCGCGTCAGGAGTACCCGGGGCAGCTGACGGGCCTGTTCGAGTTTCTCCAGGCCCGGGGAGTGGAGCGCCTGGGGGAGGTGACCCGGGAGCTGCTGCAGGACTACCGACTGCACCTTTACCACCGGCGCCACCGCGGCCGGACGCTGGCGATGTCCTCGCAGAACCGCAAGCTGTGCGTGGTGAAGGTGTTCTTCCGCTTCCTCCTCGAGGAGCGCTATCTCCTGGTGGACCCGGCCGCCGGGCTGGTGCTGCCGCGCTTCGTGCGGATGCTGCCGGCGGTGCCCACCGAGAAGGAGGTGCGCCGGCTGCTGGCGGCACCGGACGTGCGGACGGCGCTGGGGCTGCGCGACCGGGCCATCCTGGAGCTGGTCTACTCGACCGGGATGCGCAACACCGAGCTCCGGGAGCTGTGCCTGGACGACATCGATACCGACCGGCGCACGGTGCGGATCCGCAAGGGCAAAGGGAGCAAGAGCCGGGTGGTGCCCCTGGGCCAGGAGGCGGCCTACTGGCTGGATGCCTATCTCAGCAGCGGCCGGCCCCGCTTCAAGCCGGCCCCGGACCAGTTGCGGGTGTTCCTGTCGGCCAAGAAGGGCCCGCTCCTGACCCGCGAGGTGGTCTCCAACATTGTGACACGGGCGGCCCGCAAGGCCGGCCTGAAGAAACGGATCACGACCCATTCCCTGCGCCATGCAGTGGCCACTCACATGCTGCGGCGGGGCGCGGGCCTGCGGCACCTGCAGGAGATGCTGGGCCATGCCTCGGCCGGAACGACCCAGATTTACACGCGGGTGGAGATCACCGACCTTCGCCGGGTGCATCGCAAGTGCCACCCGCGCGAGCGCGGGCGCCAGGCGGCCGAGGAATGAAGAGCTGGCACGGCCTGATGCTGGGCTATCTCGACGACCTGAAAGCTCGGGGCCGCTCGCCCCGGACCCTGGAGGCCATGAGCCAGTGGCTCGAGCGCTGGAAGACATTCTGCCGGGCCGAGGGGGTGGAGTGCCCGACCGACCTGACCCCCGCCCACCTGGCCGCCTACCGGCTCCGGCTCGAGCACGGACGGGGGTGTTACGGGAAGCCGTTCGCCCCGGCCACCATCGACCTGGCGCTGCGGGCCGTGCGGGCCCTGCTGGGCTTTGCCTGCGAGCGGGGGGAGCTCTTGGTGAATCCGGCCGCCGGGCTGGTGCTGCGTCGCCCCGTGGTGCAGCGGCGCCGCATCCTCAACGTCCAGGAGATGGAGTTCCTGCTGCAGCTGCCCGACCCGCGCCGGCCGATCGGCCTGCGCGACCGGGCCATGTGGGAGGTGCTCTACGGGGCCGGGCTGCGCTCCTCCGAGTGCTGCGCGCTTGACCTGGCGGACCTCGACTTCGCTCAACGCGCGCTCCTGGTGCGCCGGGGCAAGGGCGGCAAGGACCGGCTCCTGCCGATGGGCGAGGCGGTTCGGGAGGCCTGCGAGCGGTATCTCGAGGCCGGCCGCCCCAAGCTCGCGGACCCGGACTCCCCGCCGGCCCTGTTTCTCAACCGGGACGGGACCCGGATCACCCCCAAGACCCTGCAGGAGCGGCTGGCAATCTACCTGGAGCAGGCCTGGCTGCCGGGAGCGCGTCCCACCGTCCATTCGCTGAGGCATTCGTGTGCCTCGCACCTGCTCGAGGGCGGGGCGGACCTCCTGGAGATTCGGGAGTTCTTAGGCCATGCCGACATCCGCTCGACCCAGATCTACACGCACCTGGTGCCGCTCGACCTGATGGCGGAGCACCGGCGCACGCACCCTCGCGCGGAAGGCGGCGAGCGTGCTAGAATGGAGGGCGATGAGCCTGAAAACGAGTGAAGACCGATGAAGGAACTGCTGATCACCATCTCGCTTCCCGATGACATTCCGTCCGATGACGAGGGGTTGCGCCAGGCCAGACGAGCCGGAGCCGAATCGGCAGTGATCAAGCTCTGGGAAGCGGGCCACCTCTCCACCCGGGAAGCGGCCGGGCAACTGCAACTCTCCTACTACGACTTCCTCGACCTGTTGGGGTCGCGGGGCGTGCCGGTGGTGCGCGAGATGTCCGAGCCCGCCGAGTTGGCCAGGGCTCTCGAGGAGGTCCGAAGCCACCGAGCTTCCCGGGCTGAGTGAAGATCGTTGCCGACAGCAACACTCTCATCGGCCTGGCCAAGGGAGAGGTCTTCGAGGTTCTCCGCGAGCTCTACGGCGAGGTTTTCATCCCGGAATCGGTCTGGGATGAGGTGGTGATCTCGGGAGCGGGTCGGTTCGGGGCTGCCGAAGCGTTGGCGGCGCGGGACGAGGGTTGGCTCCAGGTCCAGGACCCCTCTCAGCCGGGAGCCACTGCCGACCTGACCGTTCTGGCCCTGGCGAGGGAGCTCGAGGCGCGTCTTCTCACCGACGACGGCGAGCTCGTGCGCCGAGCCACCGATGAGCAAGTCCCCACGCTCGGCATCGCTGACCTGGTGCTCGTGGCCTACCTTGAGGGGTTGATTCCGGGTTGCCGCGACGTCTTCGAGCGGATGCTGGCCAGAAGCTTCGGAGTCCGCGACAGCCTCATTCTGGATATCCTCCGCCTGACCGGGGAGCGTGAGTGAGATGAGACGGGAAATCCAACTGACGCCGACTGAGTACAAGCACATCTCGCTGAATGACAACGGCCAGCCCGTGCTGACGGACATCCCCCGCTTCAAGGTGCGCCACCTGGTGGAGGCCTATGCCTATCGAGGTTCCGGCGTATCCGTTGAGGAGATGGCCGGCTGGTGGGAGGGCGTGACCCCGGCGCAGGTGCATGCCGCGTTGCTTTACTACCACGACAACCCGGCCGAGATCAACGCCGACATCGAGCGACTGGAGCAGCTGGAGCGAGAGTGGGAGGAAAGAGAGCGGAACGATCCCGAGGCCCAGGCGTTCAGAGAGAAGCTCAGAGAGAAGCTCCGAAAGGCCAGGGCAGCCCGCCGAAGCCGGCGCTCCAAACCCGCTCCTATTTTCTCCCTTAGTTGCCTGGCCTTAATCGCACCCCCGAACCCGCGCCAACCCTTGTCCGCTCGCGCGTGGAAGTCGCCGGCCGGGAGGAATGTGACGAGCACCTACTCGGGCGATGGCAAGTTGTTGACCACGTCGGTGCCGGGGTTGGCGAGCGTGGAGCGACAGTATGACCCCCGTGGGCGGCTGAGCAGCGTGACCGAGGGCAGCGGGGTGGATGCCAGGACGACCACTCTCGCCTATGATGCCAGCTCCTACCTCGAGACGGTGACCGACGCGATCAACAGGACGGTTCGGTTCACGCGGGACGCGGACGGGAGGGTGTTGAGCACGGAGTTGCCGGATGGGCGCGTGGTTTCCCAGACCCTCGACGACAATGGGAACCTGTTGACTCTGACTCCTCCGGGGAGGCCGGCGCACAGCTTTAGTTACGACAACCGGGATCTGATCGAGCAGTATGCGCCGCCCGCGGCCACGCCGAGTGGGCCGACCGGCTATGCGTGGAACGCAGACATGCAGCCGACTACGACCACGAGGCCGGACGGGGAAGTCGTCACGAGCGGGTACGACCTGGCGGGCAGGCTGTTGACGCTGACCATTCCGCGCGGCTCGTTCGGCTACGCGTACGACGGGCCGACCGGAAAGCTGGCCAGCGTGACCGGGCCGGGTGGGTCATCGCGGAGCTACGGCTACCAGGGGTCGCTGCTCTCGAGCCTGACCTCAGGCGGCCCGGTCTCCGGCTCGGCCGCGTGGACCTTCGACAGCAATTACCGGACCACGGGCCGAACCGTGAACGGGGCCAACGGCATCTCCTTCGGGTACGATGCAGATGACCTGGCGACGGCCGTCGGGTCGCTGACCTTGGATCGCAACGCTCAGAACGGTCTCCTGATTAGTACGACGCTGGGCAGCGTGACGGACGCGCTGACTTACTCGACCTTTGGGGAGGTATCGGGCTACACGGCCTCGGCCGGGGCGAGCCAGCTTTACAGTGAGAGCTACGTGCGAGACAACCTGGGACGCATCACCCAGCGGACCGAGGTTCTGCAGGGCACAACGATCACATGGGGGTATGCATACGATGTCGCGGGCCGGCTGGTGGGCGTTACACGCAACGGGGCGGGGTTTGAGAGCTACACGTACGCCGCGAACGACAACCGGCTGACCAAGACGACAACTGCTGGAACGACAACCTATGCGCACGACGACCAGGATCGGCTGCTTTCTGCTGTGGGATCGGCCGGCGCGCAGAGCTGGATGTACGACGCCAACGGGGACCTGCTGCAGCGCAACGACAGCTCGGGCCAAACCACGTTTGACTACGAGACCGGTGGCCAGCTTCTGAGCCTTACAAAGCCCAACGGTGACATCGTGAGCTACGAGCTGGATGCAGGGAACAAGCGGGCCGTGAAGCGCGTGAACGGCATGGTGCAGCGGCAGTGGCTGTATGCCGGAGGGCTGCTGCCCATTGCCGAGTACGATGCGGCCGGGAATTTGGTAGCGACGTTCAACGGCGGCTTCATGGTGAAGAACGGTACGACCTATCGTCTACTGCGGGACCATCTGGGCTCTGTGCGTCTGGTGGTTGACGCCAGCACCGGGACTGTTGTGCAGCGCTTGAGCTACGGCCCCTGGGGCGAGGTGCTCGAGGATACCAACCCTGGATTCCAGCCGTTCGGGTACGCGGGTGGGCTGTATGACCCCGATACAGGCTTGGTGCGCTTCGGGGCGCGCGACTACGACCCCACTGTCGGGCGGTGGACCTGCAAGGATCCGATCGGGCTTGAGTCTGGTCCCAATGTTTACTCTTATGCCAAAAACAATCCGGTGAACTTTGTGGATCCGAGCGGTCTTTACGCTGAAGTCACAGTGGACGGAAACAATGTGACGATTACACTTCCAATGGCTTACTGGAGTAGTGACGGTCTGACTAAGGAAGAGATTGACCAAGCGGCGGCCAAATTTAACCAAGGTATAAAAGACATGTGGGGGGGTACACACGGGAATTACAATGTCACCGTAAACATAATAATGAAAAATGAGTCTGATTGCCCGAACGATAGAAGAGTAAATCACATCGAATTATTAAAAGGAACGGGAACATCGGAGTCCGCCAGGGGTATCGGAAATAAGCACAAATGGTATGCTGGTCAGCCGGCTTTGACGGGTGCACATGAGGGTGGGCACTTGCTGGGGCTGCGGGACGGCTATGTGGTGGTAAATGGAGTCGCACAGGCAACAGCTGACAGGTATATAGGCGATATCATGGGCCCGTACAAGAACGACCCAAATGTGCAACCTGCGGCCAGCCAACAAGATATCCAGGACATTATTGATTACTGGCAGAGCAGCGATACCCAGGAAATAATTCAAAGCTGGGGTAAGTAGTTCGATATTCATTGTATTCGAACGACATCCGGAGGCATTGCGCCAAATGCTTAAAGCATCTTGCGGATTTTTTTGGATATTCTTGTTCACTCTCGCGACTCTGGGAGAGATGTGCCGAGCCGAAGAAGCTTTGATAACAGTGAACAGCGCGTATAGTTGCAGTGTCCAGCTACCAGATGACTTTGTAATTAAAAGGACCGATGGCGAGGATTTCCGCGTTTACACCGTCTTCCACGGCTCAGATGCATATCTTGGTATATATGTCGGCACTCATCCGAACTTTCCCGCCGAGAAAGTGGAGAAATCCAAAGTTACCATACTTGATTTTCGCCTACATGCTCTGTCTCAAGACGAGTCAGAATACCATAAAGCCGGAAATTCTGTTTCAGACATCCAGATTCTTTCATGGTGGAAGGACGGGCGGTTGACTCATCGGGAATTACTAGCCTACTTACGAAACACAGACAACGTCTGGATTCCCACTTATGTTCATGCTTGGATACCGTCGTCGCTGCCAGAGTCTAAAATTGCAACAGCCGATCAAATTCTATTCTCTGTAAAAGTTAGGCCAGGAAAATGAACCCGATCGTGCGTCAGGGGCCGAGGTCTCCCCGCCGGCCGCCTCGTGAAGCTTTTCACGAAGCGGCCGGTGACGGAGGGTCTCGCGCGGTGGCACCTGGCCTCTCGACCCCGCAGTTTGTCTTGAGGCGGGGGCCGCTTGGCAGGGCACCCGTCTCGACGACCCCGCGAGGCTGGAATACTCGGGCGGGCGGGCCGCCTCGGCCGGGTGCATGCTGGCGCTCCAGGTGAGAATCAGGGGCCCGGCGAGCATGAAAACTCGGGCGCCAGGCCGCGACGACTACGCCGCGCCTGTCGGCCCCCCCGCTCGGCTGTGCGAAATCGGGCGCGGGCCGCGGGCCTCCTCGGGCGGGCGGAGGAAGTGGGCGTGGACCTCGGCCGTTGTGGGGCAGACTCTCGAGTGGGCGCAACCACCGTTGGCGGAAGCTTGTGCAGCCGCAGCTTCCATAAACGGGCGGCTGTCGCACTTCGAAACGCGTTACCATCGTCTTGGCGAAAGCTTACCGAGTATGTTTCGAAGTGCCGTACATAGGTGCGGTGGCCTTACCGAGCGAGGCGCAGACCGGGGAGATATATCGAAATGAGGATGGGGCCGGGAGGCCACAGGCTTCGTGTCAGAGCTGTCACTGTCACTTCGCCTCCTACACTTCAATCTCCGGACCCAAAACATATTTATACCAAAGGAGTTCGCGAGACTTTCGCCAGCGGCAAGCTACGTTACCTCGGAGCCTCCTTCGCTAGTCTTGTTGCGCTTTGACGAGTCTCCCGTGGTTGTGGAGTTGTGGGCAGGTGCCGTACTGAGTTTTCATGCCGGCAGCTGTCCATAAATCCACAACCTGCCTACGCTAAGCTTCCCCTTTCGGGGTCAGGGCGAGCTCTTGCGCTTGCGCCGAGGGCTGACCTCGGCTGCGAACCGGGGAGGGTCGCCCAGCCCGAGGTCGGCGTAAATGAGCTGGCGCACGTAGTGAGAGACGCCGCCACCCCGACCGCGCTCGCCGGGCGGGATGCGCGCCTTC
>QWHO01000438.1 GCA_021404945.1 bacterium CPR1 | reverse complement strand
GCCGCAGGAGAGCCTTCTTTCCAGCTATGACGCGGTAGTGATCGGAGGGACCGGTGACTTCGCCGTGTCCACCGACCGGCCTGACTGGTATCCCCCGCTCGAGGAATTCACCCGCCTTTTGCTCGCTCGCGAGGTCCCCAGTCTGGGCCTGTGCTACGGGTTTCACCTGATGGCCGCGGCCATCGGGGGGCGGGTCGAGAAGCGTCCCGAGGACGGCGAGACGGGCACCCACGAGGTGGAGTTGACGCCCGAGGGGCAGGGCGACGTTCTGTTCCACCAGATCCCCTCTCGCTTTGGAGCTCAGCAGGGTCACCACGACGTGGTGATGGAGGTGCCCGGCCCCTTCCTGCGGCTGGCCACCAGCCAGAAGTGCGCCTGGCAGGCCCTGCGCCATCCCACCCTGCCCTTCTATGGGCTGCAGTTTCATCCCGAGCTCAGCCGAGAAGACTTCATGCTGCGCATGCGCAAATACAGACACGTTTACGCGGCCACGCCGGGGCTATACGAGCGCATCGATGCCTCGGTCAAGGAAACGACCGTTCAGGGGGTCATCAAGAACTTCATCGACAGCGTCGTGCTGGGAATGCCCGCTCCTACCGCCGGGGCCTGAAGGACCTGGCCAGCCGGTGGCGCAAGTCCTTCAAGGTTCGAGAAACCCGATCCGGGGAGGATTCGATGAGACCACTGGCTTGCCTGATCCTGGTGCTGTTGCTGGGGCTGACTGCCTGGGCAGCCCCCGACTGGGCCAGAGAGAAGAAGGCTGGCGACGAGGCCCTCAAGCGCAAGGATTACCAGACCGCCATTCGCATCTTTGAGCTGCTGACCCGCAGCTATCCCGAGAAGATCGATGGCTTCAACGCGCTGGGGTTTGCCTATTTCATGTCGGGCGAGCACGAGAAGGCAGTCTACACCTTCCGGCAGGCCCTCCAGCTCAACCCGGGCAATCCCTCCGCCCAGCACAACTTGATTCTGGCCGTTACCGAGCAGGCCAATCAGGATTGTCGTGACCTGCAGTTCACGGAGGCCTACGCACGCCTCCGGGCCATCCTGTCGAGCTATCCGAACCATCCTGAGGCTGCCAACGTCTACTTCCTGATGGGCAAGGTCCAGTTCTTGCGGGGAGACGAGGTCCAGGGCGTGGCCAACTGGCGCGAGGTGGCCCGCCGGGTGCCCGGTTCGGGCACCGCCCGCTTCCTGGCTGGCTTCGATCAAGCGGCTAAAGGAGATTGGGCCGCCGCCGGACAGAGCTTTCAGGCCGCCCTCAAGAAACTGCCCCGCGAGAGCGTCTTCCGTAACTACTACGCCCTGGCCCTGGCACAGAGCGGCAAGCTCGAGCCGGCCATGGCCCAGCTCAAGACGGCCCTCAAGGATGCGGGCGACCTGCCCTATGTCGACCTGCGGATGAACCTGACCCGATTGTTGCTCCAGTCGGGGCAATTCGAGCAAGCCGTGGTCCAGTTGCGCGAAGCCCTGGTGCAGCGCCCCGATTATGGCATCCTGTCGCTCTGGGTGGCGGCCGTGCGCACCCAACTCGGCGAGAGCGACGTCTCCAAGGACGTGGCCCTGGCTACGGCTCGCGATAGCCGTCCTGCCCTCTGGGTCTTCAGCGACCCCCCCGGTGCCCGGGTCAGCCTGGACGGCCGTCCGCTTGGCCCCACTCCCGCCGCCGCATTCGCCAGCGCCGGCAAGCACAAGCTGGTGGTGCGGGGAGCCGACAAGAAAGACCAGGTGCTGCAGGTTGACCTCCCCGAGGGCAGCTTGACCCGGGTTCAGGGAGCGGTGGGCAGCCTCGCGGCCAGCACCCAGCCGATCTCCGAGCTGACTCAGGGCCTGGCGGCAGCCCCCGACTTCATCCTCAAGGACCGCTACAACAAGCGCTATCGGGTCATCCAGCATCTGCACAAGACCCCGATCGTGCTGCTGTTCTGGAAGGCCGGGACGGGCAACGACAAGCTGCTCGATGACCTGGCCGGCCTGTGCGATCGCTACGAGATTCAGGGGGCGGCCATTCACGGCGATCCGGCTCGGGCCAAGCAGGCTCATTCGGCTCTGCTCTCGCGTCCCTCGAATTTCGCCCAGCTTTTCGACGACGGGCGGGTCTACGGCCTTTATGGCGCCAAAGGGGACGAGCCCCTGGTGGTGCTGATCAACGTGGACGGCTTCATCGCTCAAGAGGCCCGGGGCCAGGATCCGGTCTGGTCGCTCGAGCCGAGCATCCGGCGCATGCTCGGGCTGCCGGGCGACCGACCCTAAAGGCCGCCGGCCGGGATCTCGTAGCCGCCGCCTCCTCCGCCCCCTCCGCCTCCGGAGGGGTAGTAGCTCGGTCCCGGGTCATAGTAGCTGGGGCCGGGATCGTAGCTGGGCGCCTGGTAGACCGGTGCTGGCTCGGGTTTGAGGTAGACGGCCAGATTGTGCTTGCCGGTGACTTTGACCTCTTTGACATACGGCTTGTAGCCCGGGGCGGTCACCTTCAGGGTGTACGTGCCGGTCGAGGTGGGGGACACTGAGGTCTTGCCTTTGAGGCGCTCCTTGCCCCGGTAGAGCAGAATCTCCGCGTCTTTGACGTTGCTCTTGACGCTGACGGACAGCACCCCTGCGGCCGGGGCGGGCAGGACAGCCACCGTGTCGGGCGTGGGCGTAGCGGCCACCGGCCTGGTCGGCTTGACGTCGGGAGTCGGGCTGGCATCCGGAGTGGCTGCAACCGGCTCGGTCGGCTTGCTGTCCGGAGTGGCGGCAATCGGCTCGGTCGGCGTGGCATCCGGTGAGGCGGCCAGCGATGGGGTCGGCTCGGGGTCGGCGGCTGCGGTCGGGCTTTCCTCGGGCTCGTTGGAAGCCGCCGGGGAGGGCTCCTCGGTCGCAGTTGCGTCCACCGGAGCTGGAGTGAGCTCGGTCAGCCCGGCCGAGGGCAGGTCGCTGCCGCCCCCGCTGCGGGCCCCCACCCAGAAAGCCAGCGCTCCGGCCAGCAGCAGCACGATGGTGATGACGATCGGCCCGGTCGGGCTCGAGCTGCGTTTCTTGCCCTTGCCAGCAATGGGCACCAGCTCGACGTGCCGGTCGGTCGGTCCCGGTCGGCCGGGCGGCAGGGACTTGCGCTCCAGTCCGGGGCGCAAGCCTTCCTCGGAAGCGGGAGCCTCGGGCGCTGCTCTGGTCACGGGAGCCGAAGGCATGGGAGGGTAAGCGGGCTCGGCAGCCTCGGGCGCGGCCACGGCCACGGGAGCCGAGTCCGCCGCTTCCGCCTCGTCTTCCTCGACCCTGAGCAGCTCATTGAAGCTGCGTCGCTTGTTCTGACTGTTATCCTGTTCGTCCACAAAACCCCCGGAGACCGCCAGAGGCGGGGCTTACTGTTCTTGTACTCTCAGAGAGCCTCATTCTCCTGTCAGGTCGGCAGGAAATCCAAACTTCTTCCGCCAAACCGCCCGCGGCGCGATGACTTCTCGATTTTCTGCTCTGGTTCCTGACTTTCTGGAGACCCTGGTCCCCTATCAAGCGGGCAAGCCGATCGCCGAGGTGCAGAGAGAATACGGTCTCGAGCGGGTGATCAAGCTGGCCTCCAACGAGAACCCGCTGGGGGCTTCCCCGTTGGCGCTGGCGGCGGTTCAAGAGGCCTTATCCCAGGTCTCTCGCTATCCCGATGCTGCGGCACGTGACCTGCGCGGGATTCTGGCTCAGCGCTACCGGCTCTCGACCGAGAACGTCATCGTGGGAAACGGGTCCGAGGGGATCATGGCCTGCATCGTGCGGGCCTTTCTGCACGGTGCCGACGAGGTGATCACCGCCCGCGGCACTTTCATGGGGTTCACCGTGCTCTGCCGCACACGCGGCATCGAGCCCATCATGGTCGCGCTCAAAGACTACCGTTTCGATCTCGAGGCGATGGCCGACCAGATCACTCCTCGCACCAAGCTCATCTATCTGTGCAACCCCAACAACCCGACCGGCACCATCTTCACTCGCGACGAGTTTGATCGGTTCATGGCCCGAGTGCCCGAGCGGGTGCTCGTCATCCTGGACGAGGCCTATTACGAGTTTGCCAGCCACCGCCTCGATTTCCCCGATTCCATGGACTACCGCCACGACAATGTGATCACCCTGCGCACTTTCTCCAAAGCCTACGGTTTGGCCGGCTTCCGGGTTGGCTACGGGTTCGGTCACGACCACTTGATCCGCCATCTGTGGAAGGTCAAGCTGCCCTTCGAGCCGGCCGTGCTCGGTCAGCGGGCCGGGATCGCGGCCCTGGGGGATAGCGAGTTTCTCAAGCGCACGGTGGAGCTGACCCACAGCGGCCTGGATTATCTTTATGGCGAGCTTGAGCGCATGGGCCTGTTCCATGTTCGGTCGGTGGCCAATTTCGTGCTCGTGCGGCTTTCTTCGCGCGAAGAGGTGCAGCACGTTTTCCAGAAACTGCTCGAGCGGGGCTTGATTGTTCGTCCACTGACCCAGTACAGCATGGCTGACTGCCTGAGGATCACGGTGGGGCTCCCCGAGGAGAACGAGCTCTGCATGCGGGCTCTGCGCCAGGTGCTGACAAACGAAAAAGCACCCTGACGGGTGCTTTAGCGACCTCGGACAGGGTTTCTCAGGCGGAAACGAGCTCCTCGACGCGGCAGGCGTTGTCGATGGAGAGCTCCATCTCCTCTGCGCTCTTGCCCAGCACCTGGCTCATCTCCGACGAGAGGATGCCGCGCGCTTGCTTGAGCATCGCCAGTTCCTTGGGGGAGAGCTTCTTGACGCGGGAGAGGTCCATCAGATCCTTGACCACTTCGGCCAGTTGGAACACGTCCGCGCTCTTGACCTTGCGCAGGTTGATGGCGTAGCGCTCAGCCGACTTGGACGGCATCTCGCAGCTGAAGCCGGTCATGTACTCCATGATTTTCGGCACGTCCGCGGCCTCGGTCAGAGGGCGAATCATATTGTTCCTCTGGTCGACGTTGACCATGATCTTGAGCCGATCATTCTGGAACGAGATGACCGAAAAACGGGCGATCTGCCCGAGGATATCTTTCTCTTCAATGGTCTCGACGGTTCCCAGACCGTGCAGAGCGTGAATCACCTTGCTGCCAACGCTATACATCCTTACTCCTTCGCACCACTAGAATCGCTTGTGGGCTTTACCTCTATCTGTCGACCTCATCTTAGTGCCCGGGCAGGTCGAGTGTGTTACAACGCTGTGACAGTCCAACCATGCCTGAAAGGCTTCTGAAAAAGTCCTG
>QWHO01000020.1 GCA_021404945.1 bacterium CPR1 | reverse complement strand
TTCTTCCGGCCCGAGGTCAACTGGGTGGTGCCGCCGCTTCTGTCGGGAGGCGATCTGGTGCCGCTGGAGTATGCCCTGCTCGGGCTGGGGCTGGGGGGCAGTCTCTGGGTGGCCGGCCAGATCGCCCGGGCGGAAGGGCGGCCCCGCGCCGCCTGGCCCTGGTGGGTGGTGTGCGCCTTGCTGGCGGTCTCGGCGGTGTGGATGCTCTCGCAGCCCATGGAGATGCGGGGCACCTTCCTCTCATGAGAGCCCTGCTGCTTTTCTGCCTGCTGCTGCCAGCCGCGGCCCACATGGGGGCGCCCTACGTGGTGCTGCTGGACGAGCCGTTCGGAGCCTACCGGGTCACCGTCTGGTCGGATCCGGACGTGGGCGAGGGCACCTTTTACCTGGTGGCCATGCAGGGCGAACAGACCGCTGCACCTCCTCCGGCTCGGCTCTGGGTGCGAGCCCTGGACGAGAAGGCCGAGCTGGGCCCCTTCGAGACCAGGGCCGAGGAGTGGGGGAGGCGGCCGAGCCAGGCAGCCCGAGTCCCCTTCGACCGGGAAGGTGACTGGGAGGTGCGGCTCGAGTCGGAAGGGCACACGGCCCGATTCCGGGTGCTGGTTACCCCGCCCGGGCCACCCTGGCTGTCGTGGGTGCTGGGATTGGGCCCGTGCTTGCTGCTGGCGGCTCTGTGGGCATGGGGGGCTCGCCGGGCTCGGGCCAGACGTTCCTGACCCGCGAAGAGCTCGGCTCGGGCAGGCTCAGTCGCAGCTGGCGCAGGCGCAGGCCATCGCCAAAATCGCAGTCGATCGAGCCGCCCGCCCGGGGCGAAGCCCTCAGCTCGGCCACCCGGCGCATGAGCTGGCGGGGCCTGGCGGGAGCATTCTCGCTCGAGAGCAGGGCCAGCAGCTTGCGGGCCGCCTCGTTGCCGGGCTCTTGCTCGAGCACCCCGTCCAGGCACTCCAGGGCTCTCTGGCTCTGGCCCTCTGCCTGGTAGGCCCGGGCCGCCGCCAGCCAGTGGGGGAGGGCCTGCTCGCTCTCGCCCAGCCGGCTCAGGGCGTCGGCGAGGCGGTGGGAAGCCAACAGATCGCCCGGGCGAAGCTCCAGCCAGCGTCGATAGGCCAGCACTGCCTGTCCCAGCCAGCCGGCTTCGTAGCAGACCGAGGCCAGCCCGGCCAGGGCTTCGGGATGATCCAGATCGTGCTGCAGAACCTGGCGGAACTCATAAGCGGCCCTGGCGTGCACCCCCTGGCGAGCGTAGAGCTCGCCCAGCTTGAGACGAGCCAGCATCGAGTCGGGAGCCAGCAAGAGCTTGCGTTGGAGCACCTCAATGGCTCTTTCGTCGCGTCCCAGCTCGACCATCCGGGTAGCGGCACGGCGCAGGAAGGCTCGGGCAACCTGCACATGGCCCTCGACCAGGTGCACCTCGGCCAGGGCCAGCACCAGCTCAGGCTCTTCGGGCATGCGATCAAGCGAGCGTCGCAAGAGCTCCAGGGCGCGCTCGGAGCGCCCTGATTCGACCGCCTGGCCTGCCAGCTCGCGGGCGTAGAGGATGGCCCGCTCCTCGTCGCGCAGCTCCAGTGCCAGGGCCAGAGCAGTCTCGCGCAGGTCGATGGCAGTAGGCTCCAGGCGCAGGCAGGCTTCCACCACAGCCAGTCCCAGAGGGCTCTTCTGCTCGGCCAGCAGGTCCAGCCAGCGCCGTCCCAACTGCAGGCGCTCGCGCAGCTTGCCGCGGACCGCCAGGGCCCGGGCCAGCTGGTTGAGGGCCACCCGATGATGGGGTTGGCTTTGCAGGATCTGGCGCGACACGCGTTCCACCTCGGTCCAGCGCTGCTGTCGGACCTGGCCGTCGAGCTCGGTCTCCAGCAGACCCAGGCTGCTCTCCCGGGGTCGGGTTAACCCGGCTCGCACGCCCAGGCGGCGGGCGCGCTCCGAGCAGTGTTGAAGAAATTTCACCTTCTGCAGTTGGACGAACGGGCGGGAAAACCCTGCCGGGTGCTGAAATCATTCCAGCATGCGCCGCCTGCTTGTCCTTCTGGTGCTGTCTCTGTTCTTGCCCGTCGCCGCCGAGACCACCTATTATCTGCGTCATCGGCCCATCAACGGAGTCCGCGATTCGGGCGACCTCTGGGTAGCTGTCAGTGACCTGAGGCGCTATCTGCACGATACCGAGGTGCGTCGGGTCAAGGTCGAGGGGGAGCGCGTGCTGGTCGATCAGCGGCCGGTGGGCAGCGTGCGCGAGGAACTGGTGCCGTTCCTGGCTGTCACCCGGGCCCTGGGCTATGAGCAGCGGCCCAGTCCGGGACTGGGTTTCATCGACCTGCTCGGGCCTGGCGATACCCCCACCACCGCTGCCTCGCTGCGACGGGGTGACTACCGCACCGCGGCCGACCGCCTGGAGATGGTGCTGGGCACGCTGCCCGAGTATCGCGATCCCGAAATGATGCGTCGGGTCAGCATGATCGGCCAACGGGTTGTGAAGGCCTCGCCCCTCTCCGAGTTGACCTGGAAGTTCGTGGTGGTGGACTCGGAAGAGCCCAACGCAGCCTGCACCGGAGAGGGGCACATCTTTGTCACGCGGGGCTTGCTCGATCTCGGCTTCACGGACGATGAGCTGGCCGGCGTTCTGGGCCACGAGATTGCCCACGGGGTGCGGCGCCACTGTTTCCGGGTGGTGGAGCTGTTTCGTCAATACCTGATGTTGCTGCGTGACGTGGAACGCTTCAAAGCGAGGGTGGCAGCTGCCCAGCGGGGCGAGTCGACTCTCGTCAGCGAGGCCAGCCTGGAGAGCGAGCGCAAGGCGCTTGAATCGCGCAAGAACGACCTGGTGGAGCGCATTCGTGACGAGCGGGTCTACGGTCGCCAGGACGAGGAGGAGGCCGACGTGCTTGGATTGCGTTACGCGGTCACGGCTGGCTACTCGCGTTCGGGCCTGAGCTCAGCTCTGGAGAAGCTGCACAAGTATCAGTATCAGAATTTTGGCACCGCTGTGCTGGAAGACGACATGACTCACCCGCCTATTCCGCGTCGACTCGAGATTCTGCGGCGAGTTCAAGCAGGTTGGCGCTGACGTAGGGAAAGCGCCCTTGAGCTGCGAAGGGGGGGCTTGCCCATGGCCAGTGAACCGAACGAAGAGTATGCCGTGATTGCCGCCGCTCTGCGCAGGCGTTTCAAAGACCGCTCGACGAGGCCCGCTCTGTTGCCAGAGACCCGGCCGGCCAGGAATCTTCCTGAAGATCCGATGAGTGAGTTTCGCGACCTGCAGCGCCGTGGCTTCTTTCGCCGGATGTCGGACAAGACGTTTCAGGACTACGTGGAGAAGAACCGCTTGCCTTCGCACTTCGAGGTGGCTGCCCTGGCCGAGCTCTCCAAACTGCCTCTGGCGGGAGACGGCAAGGAGACCACTCACGGAGTGGTGCGAGTTACCCGGGTCGGCTTCAGTGAAGATCAGGCCTTCGTCACCCTGGAGTATCACTTCGGGCCGAGCGAGGAGCACGAGATCGGCTCCTTCCTGTTCCGGCGCCCCGCCCGGGGCACTCTGCGTTACAGGCCTGGCCGGGCCGCATGGGTGCCGGTGGAGACCCTGTTCGTTCTCTCCGGCCATCCCGAAGGGGCCTCGCGCGAGCCGATCGGGCAACAGCTCGAGCACCACTCCTGACCTTGCGCCAGCATTTTCCCATCCTCGAGCGGGGGGCGTATCTGGCCAGTCATTCCCTGGGTGCTGTTCCTCGCGCCACCGAGGAGGCTCTGCGAGAATATTATCGTCAATGGGCCGAGCGCGGCATCCTGGCCTGGGATGGCCCCTGGTGGGGGGCCGTGGAGGAGTTCTCCAGATGCATCGAGCGAATTCTGAAGGCCGCGCCCGGCACGGTCGTGCCATTCCCCAACGCCACCAGGGGGATGGCCGCCGTGGCCAGCGCGCTCGACTTCTCGGGTCCGCGCAACAAGGTCGTCATGACCGACCTGGAGTTCACCACCGCCTATCCGTTCTGGCGCAATCAGGAGCATCACGGTGCCCGCATCGAGGTGATCAGCTCGAGCGATGGGGTGAGCGTGCCTGTCGAGCGCCTGAGCGAGGCCCTGGACGAGGAGACCTTGCTGGTCTTCACCAGTCATGTCTATTTCCGCTCGGGCGCGGTGCAAGATCTCGCCGCGCTCTCCCGGGCCGCGGCCGACGTGGGCGCCTACTCGATGGGCGACGGTTACCAGGCAGCGGGAGCGATCGAGGTGGACCTGGCATCGCTGGGAGTCGATTTTTACGTGGGGGGCTGCCACAAATGGCTGTGCGGCGGTCCCGGGGCCGGCTATCTCTACTGCCGCCCGGACCGCATCCAGGGCCTGCGTCCTCGAATGACGGGCTGGTTCGGGCTCCAGGAGCCTTTCGAGTACGAGCCCGGACACGGCGTGGGCAGGGTGCACGACGGAGTCTACCGCTTCCTCGATGGGACCCCCAATGTCCCGGGCCTGTACGCCGCCCGCGAGGGGCTGAAGCTGGTCGAGGAGGTGGGTCTGGCTCGGATCCGCAGCCACTCCCTGTGCCTGACCGATCAGATCGTGGAGCGGGCCGACCGGTTGGGCTTTGCGGTCCGCACACCCCGTGAGCACGCAAAGCGTGGCGGGATGATCTGCCTGGACTTCCCCGGCTCGCGTCAGGCATGCGACAGGCTGGTGGCCGCCGGGGTCACGGTGGACTGGCGGCCCGACTGCGGGCTACGGGTCTCGCCACATTTTTATAACGATGTTTGCGACCTCGAGCGCTTCTTCGAGCTCTTGCCTCAAGGAGCCAGGGCGGAAGTGTGATCGTGCAGGATCTTCCAGCCTGAATCGGTTTTGACCATCACCAGGCTGAAGATTCCTCCCATCCCTGGTTTGTCGGGTTGATCGGGCCACTCGAGTTGCCACTTTCCGATGAGCAGCAGGTGCAGGTCGCCCAGCGGCTCGATCTTGACGGCCTCGAACCCCAGCTGGCCCATGGTCTCCTTGTTGGAACCGTATCGGTCGAGGTAGCGCTTGCGAATGGCCTCATACCCCTGCGTGATCTTGCCGCCGGAGGTGAAGATCAGGTCCTCGGACTCGAGGTAGGCCTTCAGGAAGGTCTCCAGATCGCCTCGATTCCAGGCTTGCTGCTGCTCGAGCAAGACCCCCCAGGCAGGGTGGACCGGGTTGGCCCGGGCGGCGGGGCACAGGAGTAGGAGCAGGAGCAGAATCGAAAGACCTCTCATGGTCGAGGCTGGTTCGCTGGGCCCCGGGAACAATCCCCCGCACGTTTTGATCACTGCCGGGGCACCCTGGAAGGGCTCTCTCAAGGCGTTGCTTCCGGTGGCCGAAGGCAACCTTCTGGATCGGGTGCTGCAGGCTGCCCGGGGCCTGGGCGCGCCGGTGGTGCTGGTGGGCGGGCCTCCGGGCTACGCCGACCGGGTGGATGTCTGGCTGCCCGATGCCGGGGGAGGGGCCGAGAACTTTTTGCAGGGTTTGACCCGCGTCCGAACGGGCTCAGCCTGCCTCTTCTGCGCCTCCGACCTGCCCTTCGTCACCAGCTCGGCCCTGAGAGACTTCTTGCAAGCCGCCGAGCCGGAGGCGGTGCTCAACTACGGGGTCACCCCGCGCCGGGAGTTCCTGGCCAGCTATCCGGCCGCGCGACGGCGTTTCGTGCCTCTGCGCGAGGGAGCCTACACGGGATCAGGGGTCCTCTTGCTGCAACCGGAGGGAATCCTGGCCATCGCCGAGACGGTGAGGCGCGTCTTCGCCTCGCGTAAGAACACCCTGCGCATCGCCTGGATGCTGGGCTGGCGGTTTCTCTGGGGGCGGCTGACCGGCTCCTTGACACTGGCCGGGTTGGAAGGACGCGCCAGCGAGGTCACCGGGGTGAGCTGTCGGGCCGTGCCGGCCCCGGCCTGTCTGGCCTATGATGTGGACGACGAGCGCGACTATCGCTACGCGCTGGATTTGCTACGGTAGGTTCTTGCTCCTGGGCCCAGCCCCAGCCCCAGCCAGACCCCGCTGAGGGTTCCGGCCAGCAGACCGAGTCCGATCACGAGGCTTCCGGCCAGAGCCCCCAGAGCCAGCAAGATGAGCCCGGCGAGCAGCAGCAACAACTGACCCAGCAGCCTGGTCGAAAGTGGCACGGCGGACTCCTTCTGGGAACTCGACTTGATGCTTTATCGCGACGTGAGGCAACCAGGTTAAGACACGCCTTGTTGTCAGGATGTGAGCAAAGTGTTGATAGATTCTGAACTTGCCTGTCCTGTATGCGTCAAAATCGCTAGAAAGCGAGCTAAACTCGTGCTCGATCTTTCTGCAGGTGCGGCCGAGGGACCCCTTTCTGGCAGCCCCTCGGCAGAGACTACTCGTGACCGGCCTCGACCAGGATGCGGATGCTCACCTCATCTCCCAGCACGCTGCCGCCCTTGTCCAGCGCGCGGTTCCAGACCAGACCGAAGTCTTTGCGGTCGATCGTGAACTCGGTGCGGAAGCCGACCAGCTCGCTGCCCGGCTTGGGGCCCGGGGTGGTGCCCAGGATAGTGACCGGCACGGTGATGGCCCTGGTGACCCCGTGGATGGTCAGCTCGCCCACCACATCGAGCTGCTCCTTACCGCGCGGGATAACCTTCTTGCTCACGAACGAGAGCGTGGGGTACTTGTCCACGTTGAAGAAGTCGGGGCTGCGCAGGTGGTCATCGCGCTTGTCGTTGTCGGTATCGATGCTCTTGGCCTGGATGGTGAAGTTGACCGAGGAGGCGGCTGGATTGGCGGCATCGTAGTCGATGTTGCCCACGAACTCGCGGAAGCGACCCTCCACGTAGCTCACGAAGTGGCGGATGGAAAAGACGACGTTGGAGTGAGCAGAGTCGACCTCGTAGACCCTGGCCAGGGCTGCCTGGGGCAGCAATAGAGCCACCGTAAATACGGTCAAAATGGCTTTCTTCATTGCTTTGTCGACCTTCTTTCAAGAAATAGTTTAAGGTCAAATTGTTTTCGGACCCGGTGGGGACTTTCCTGCCGGGGGGGATCGGGCCAGACCTTTCAGAAGGCTTGGCGATGCAGCCCGCCGAGTTTCGCCGCCAGGCCCATCTTCTGGCCGATTGGATCGCCGATTACCTGGAGGGGTCCGAGCGCTACCCGGTGCTCTCTCAGGTAAGGCCCGGGGCCATCCGGGCCCAGTTGCCCGCCGCTCCTCCCGCAACGGGCGAGACCATGGAGGCCATCTGGGAAGACTTCCAGCGCATCCTCATGCCCGGCTTGACCCACTGGAACCACCCCGCCTTCTTTGCTTATTTCTCCATCAGTGCAAGTCCCCCGGGGGTGCTGGCCGAGTTTCTCTCGGCCGCCCTCAACCAGCAAGCCATGCTCTGGCGTACCTCTCCGGCTGCCACCGAGCTCGAGCAGGTGACCCTGAGTTGGCTGCGCGACCTGATCGGCTTGCCCCAGCCCTTTGAGGGCGTCATCTATGACACCGCCTCCATCTCCACTTTGCACGCTCTGGCTGCCGCCCGCGAGCGTTTGGGCCGCGACATTCGAGTCAGGGGGCTGTCAGGTCAGCCTCCCATCACGGTTTATTGCAGCCAGGACGCCCACTCCTCGGTGGACAAAGCCGTCCTTCTGCTCGGGCTCGGGCACGACTGGCTGCGCAAGATCCCTATCGATGAGAGCTTCCGGATGAGGCCCGATTTGCTGCAGGAGGCCATCGACCGGGATCGGGCCGCAGGCTGCCTGCCCATGGCCGTGGTGGCCACGGCTGGCACCACCTCGACGAGCAGCGTGGACCCCATCCCGGCAGTGGCTGACATCGTCCGGCGCGAGGGATTGTGGCTGCACGTGGACGCCGCTTACGCGGGCCCGGCCGCCATCTGCCCCGAATACCGCTGGATTGTGGAAGGGGCCGAGCGGGCCGACTCGCTCACCCTCAATCCCCACAAGTGGTTGTTCGTGCCCTTCGACCTCAGCGTGCTCTACGTGCGCGACCTGCACACCCTCAAGGCGGCCTTCTCGCTCATTCCGGAGTACCTGCGCACCGAGGAGGAGACGCTCAATCTGATGGATACCGGCATCCAGCTCGGGCGACGATTTCGGAGCTTGAAGCTGTGGTTCATCATGCGTAGCTACGGGGTGGAAGGTCTGCAGGCCATGATCCGCCAGGCCTGCCAACTGGCCCGCCACTTCGCGCGGCGAGTGGAGGAGCATCCCCACTTCGAGCTGCTGGCACCGGTGCCGCTCAGCCTCGTCTGCTTTCGGGCCTGCCCGCCGGGGGTGGTGGACCTGGATACCCTCAACGAGGAGCTGATGCGAACCTTGAATACCAGCGGTGAGGCGTTTTTGTCCCACACCCGCCTGGATGGCAAGCTGGCCCTGCGTCTGGCCGTGGGTCATATGAGCACTCGTCGTCAGCACATTGATCGGGTCTTCGAGTTGCTGGAGGGATATCTGGCTGCGAGAGGAAATTCGGGGTCGCACTCAACCCAACAAAGGAGCTTGTCTCAGTGAAAGCACCGGTCCGTGTCACCGTTACCGGCGCCGCCGGCCAGATCGGCTACGCCATCTTATTCCGCATCGCCAGCGGAGCCATGCTCGGCCAAGACCAGCCGGTCATTCTGCAACTCCTGGAGATCACGCCGGCCCTCAAGGCCCTCCAGGGCGTGGTCATGGAGCTTGACGACTGCGCTTTCCCGCTGCTGCACGGCGTGGTCACCACCGACGACCCCAATATCGCCTTCGCCGATGCCGATTATGCTATTCTCGTGGGAGGGATCCCTCGCAAACCCGGCATGGAGCGCTCGGATCTGCTGGCCGCCAACGGAGGCATCTTCGGGCCCCAGGGCCAGGCCCTCTCCAACCACGCTCGCAAGACCGTGAAGGTCCTGGTGGTGGGCAACCCGGCCAACACCAACTGCCTGATCGCCTACTCCAACGCTCCCAACCTCTCGCCCAGTCAGTTCACCGCCATGATGCGGCTTGACCACAACCGGGCCATCTCCCAGCTGGGCCAGAAGCTGGGCAAGCCGGTCACGGCCATCAAGAAGATGACCATCTGGGGCAACCACAGCACGACCCAGTACCCCGACCTCTTCCACTGCGAACTGGAAGGCAAGCAGGCGGCCGCCCTGGTCAACGATCAGGAGTGGATCGAGAAGACCTTCATTCCCAAAGTGGCCAAGCGCGGCGCCGAAGTGCTGGAGGCCCGGGGCTTCTCCTCGGCTGCCTCGGCTGCCAACGCCGCCATCGACCACATGCGCAACTGGGCCCTGGGCACCCCCGAGGGGGACTGGGTCAGCATGGCTCTGCCCTCCGACGGAAGCTACGGGATCGAGCAGGGTCTGGTCTACGGCTTCCCCTGCGTGTGCAAGGACGGCGAGATCTCCATCGTCCAGGGCCTGGAGATCGACGACTTCTCCCGAGCCAGGATGAAGGCCAGCGAGAAGGAGCTCGCTGAAGAGCGGGCAGCGGTCAAGGAGCTGGTGCTGATCTAATTTCGTCGCATTGACGGGCCACGAGCCGCTTCCGGAATGTTGTGGCCGGGCGATGCGACGAAGCTCAACCGGTTGTCACGCGCGTGGTCGATGCCGCTAAAGTGCTCGCACTTTGGTCTGGCACATTAGCACAATCTGACGAACGCGCCGGAACTGCGTTCCAGCGCGTTTTAAATTGCAAGACCAAAGGCCTTGCAATTTAAAAGGCGACCGCAGCGTTGACCTTTCGGCTGCGCAACCAGGTGAAATCAAAGCGCCCGGTCGAGCGGAAGGGCAAAGCCGGCTGCGTTGCGATGCCCCCCGCCGCCGAAGAGAGTGGCCACGGCTGACACGTCGAACTCTCCGATGGAGCGAAGCGACCAGGCTTGCTGCTCCTTCGGGTTGACATAGTAGACCCCGGCGAAGGGCGCCTCGGGATAGAGTTGGCACAACTCTTCGCCGATTTCGCTCTGCAAGAGGCACGAGTTCACGGCAGGAACGTCATAGCCACCGACTCGAGTCCAGCGAGCTCTGCTGGCGGCTCGCTCGACCAGGCTCTGCTTGTAGCGGAGAATGGCCCGCCCCTCGCTGACCAGCTCGGCCACCGATAGCTGCTTCCAGACGGCAAAGTCCATCGGGTAGCCGTGCAGGGCGGTGGAGACCGCACGGCTTTCCGGCAGCACAAATCGCCACAGATCCTGATCTTCGACGTAGGCCAGCAGCTCGGGCATCTCTCGGAGTGGCTGGAAATACTCCCAGGAGAGCCGGGCTCCCGACTTTTCCAGGTCGAATCGGGCGAAGGGGAGATCGGCCAGGTCGGCCTGGGCCGACTTGTGATGGTCGAGTACTAGCAGGCTCTGGCAGCGTTCCTGCAGCTCGATCAGGGTGGCTCTCGCATAGCTGAAGTCGAGGATCGCCACATGGGCTTCGGCAGGGAGATCGGGAGGGGGCTCGCCGTGCCGCACCGGCAGATATCGGGCTTGCTCTCCCAGCACTGACCAGGCCGCGAAGGCTGCTCCAAAGCCATCGGCGCAGTGAGCGTGATAGAGCACGTGGGTGATGGGGCTCATGGTGCCCCTGATGAGACGAAGTTGTTGTGGTTCCTGCCTTTTTTATAATATTGACAAAAATCAATATTATGATATTCTACTAACAAGATGAAGACAGTAGTCCCCCTGTCCGATGAGAAGCTCAACTACGCTGCCGAGATGCTCCGCTTGATGGGGCATGCCGTACGGCTGCGCATCATCGAGTTACTCGAGCAGCACGGCGAGCTTCCCGCCGGAGCCTTTCACCAGCGTCTCGACGAGCTGCAACCGACCGTGTCCCAGCACCTGAATAAGATGAGGGCTCTCGGGTTGTTGCGAGCCCGTCGGCAGGCGGGTCAGGTCTTCTACTCCGTCGCCCAGCCGCAGCTGCTCAAGCTGCTCCAGTGCGTCCGCGACTGTGAACTGTAAGGAGGAGCTTCATGACACCCCTCGAGCTCATCGAGCTGATCAACGACAATCCTCGCGTCCGATTGCTGGACGTGCGCACTCCCGGCGAGTTCGAGAGCGCTCACATCGAGGGGGCCTATAATCTCCCTCTTCACCAGTTGGGCGAGCACCAGCGCGAGCTGGCCCTTGTCAACGACCCGGTGGTGCTGATCTGCCAGTCGGGGGGTCGCGCTCGCCAGGCTGAGCAGTTGTTGAGCCTGGCCGGTCTGAGTCAGCTCAAGCTGCTGGAAGGTGGGATGAATTCCTGGACCGCGGCTGGTAATCCCATTCATCGCGGGGGCCGTCCTCGGCTCAGTCTCGAGCGCCAGGTGCGCATCATCGCCGGGCTGCTGGTAACCCTCTTCAGTTTACTGGCCTGGAAAGTCAGTCCGCTCTTCGCCCTGGTTCCCGCGGGCATTGGCCTGGGCCTGACTCACGCCGGCCTGACCAACTTCTGCGCGATGGCGATGGTCTTGACCTGGCTGCCCTACAACCGGGGTCCTGCCTGCGAGCCCGCGCGCGTTGTGGCAGCCCTGACGGCAAATCAGAAATCGTGCTGCTCCTGATTCACCTGCTGGCGGTGCTGTCAGGGCTGGCTCTGGGCCTGCTCGGTGGGGGGGGCTCCATCCTGGCCGTGCCCATCCTGGTCTACGGCGCGGGTCTGTCTCCCCGAGACGCCATCGCCTCGAGTCTGGTGATCGTGGGTGCGAGCAGCCTGCTGGGAGCCATGGTTCGACGCTCCGAGCTCGACCTTCAGGCCGCCTGGCACTTCGCTCTCTACGGGATGCTGGGGACCTTTGCCGGCGCTCGCCTGGCAGAGCACCTCAGCCAGACCGTGCAACTGGGCTTGTTCGCCGTGACCATGCTGGTGGTGGCCGGCCTGATGCTCTCTCACAAGACGTCGACCGCGAAAAGCCCGACCCGCGCCGGCTCACTGCCGCTTCCGCTGGCCTCGCTGGCCGTGGGTCTGCTGACCGGGGTGGTGGGCGTGGGAGGGGGCTTTCTGATCGTGCCTGCCCTGGTGCTCTCGGCCGGTTTGTCGATGCGCCGGGCGGTGCCCACCTCGCTCTTGATCATCGCCCTTAACTGTGCGGCCGGGTTGCTCGGCTACTTCGGCCAGGTATCTTTGCATCCGCCGTTTCTGGCCGGCTTTACCCTGGCTGTTCTGGCCGGCGTTCTTCTCGGAGGAAGGCTGGTCCCTCTCATTCATCAGGCACATCTCAAGCGGGCCTTCGCCCTCTTGCTGCTCTTTACCGGAACCTGTATCTTGTGGCGCAATCACTGAAGGGAGTCCCTCATGCTGTTCAAACGCTTCTTTGACGAAAACCTGGCTCACTCCAGCTACCTGGTCGGCTGTCAGGCGACCGGGGAGGCTGTGGTCATCGACCCGGGGCGCGATCTCGAGCCGTACCTTATGGCGCTGGCGGTCGAAGGGATGAACCTGACCGCGGTGACCGAGACCCACATTCATGCCGATTTCGCTTCCGGCGCTCGCGAGCTGGCCGCCCGCAGCGGGGCCCACCTTTACCTCTCCGACGAGGGAGACGCCAACTGGAAGTATGCATTCCCTGGCGAGCGGGTCAAAGATGGCTTTGAGTTCTGGGTGGGCAAGGTGAAGCTGCAGGTCGTGGCCACCCCCGGCCATACTCCCGAGCATCTCTCCTTCCTGCTCACCGATACCCCTGCGACCGATACGCCGATGGGTATGTTCACGGGCGACTTCCTGTTCGTCGGCGACGTGGGACGCCCCGATCTGCTCGAGCGAGCCGCCGGCTTTGAAAACACCATGCAATCAGGTGCCCGCGTCTTGTATCGCTCGCTTCAAAAATTGAAGGATCTGCCCGACCACCTCCAGGTCTGGCCCGCCCACGGGGCCGGCTCGGCCTGCGGCAAGGGCCTGGGGGCAGTGCCTCAGACCACCCTGGGATACGAGCGCTTGACCAACTGGGCCTTGCAGCCTCAGAGCGAGGATGAGTTTGTCCAGGCCGTTCTCTCGGGTCAGCCCGATCCGCCTCGCTATTTCGCCCAGATGAAGCACCTTAATAAGACCGGACCGGGGCTCTTGTCCGAGCGTCCGACTCCCGCCCTGATGCCCGCTTCAGTGCTGAGCGAGCTGCTGGCCGAGGGGGCCCTGGTGATCGATCTCAGGCCTGCCCCGGCCTATGCCGCTGGCTTTGCCCCGGGCACACTCAATCTGCCTCTCAACAAGTCGTTCACCACCTGGGCCGGGTGGCTGTTGCCTTACGACCAGGACCTCTATCTGATCACCGACCAGCCGGAGCGAGGTCTGAGAGACCTGGCAAGCATCGGTCTGGATCGGGTGGTCGGGCTGCTCCGGCCCGAGGCCGTCGAGAAGATGCCGCGACTTGGCCAGATCAAGCGCATGGCTGCTGGCGACCTTCGCCCTGGCGAGGTGCGCATTCTGGACGTGCGCAACGATCGCGAGTGGGAGTCGGGGCATGTGCCGGGAGCCATCCACATTCCGCTCGGGCAGCTCGAGCTTCGAGCTGACGAGCTGACCGGTGATCGTCCTCTGGCTGTGCATTGCCGCAGTGGTGCGCGTTCAGCCATGGCGGCCAGCCTGCTCCACCGCCTGGGTTTCACGGAGGTCATCGACCTGGGTGCCTTCCCCCAGGAGCTGATGGCTCTGACGGCTACTCGCTAGGCAACTCGAGCTGGTGGCGCTCGAAAGCGAGGTTCTCGTTTTCGAGTGTCATCAGGTCGAGCTGGGCTTTCTCGGTGACCCGCAGACGATGCTGCACTCCCGGGCGGCTCAGTTGGGAAAGGTCTTTTCGCAGGCACTCCTCGTTGAGAAAGCTCTTCACCACCAGCTCGGTCTGGTCGGTCTGAAAGGCCACCCAGTGGGGGCCAAGCCGAAGAACCGTGGAGCGCGGCGGAGCAGTGATCTGCAGCTTGCGGTCGAGCCGATAAAGGTCCAGCGCCGAGCCGTCCCCCTGGATATCCACCATCACGGTTCCCTCGTCGTTGATCCAGAGCTGGGCAAGGTCCTGGACCGGAACCCGGAACTCCCCCGCCAGAGCTCTCCCGGTGATGTTGATCACCCGGAACAGGAAACCCGTCTGCTCGGTCAGGCCCACCACCAGGTGCAAGAAGTGAGGGGAGATCTCCCACCAGAAGCGTTCCTCTCGCACCCGGGGGAGCACGGCTGAGACGTAACTCTGAGAGGCCCCGGTATGCAGGTCGAGCAGACCGATCGAGTGGCTTAAAGAGCCATGAGCCACCGATTTCTTGCCCAGCAGACGGAAAATTCGGTCACTCAACCGCTCCTCGGGGACGATGCGCTCCCAGCAGATCGTGCGGCCATCCACGTTGACGCGCAGCTTCCCCAGGTGAGACTGATCCTGGCCGGTGCGCAGGTACTCGACCTCCCGAGGGGCCTGCTCCGGCTGGGGAAGGATTCGCACCACGCCTCCCAGCTCGCGGGCAAAGATCGCCTCTCCGTTGTTGCCAACCCAGAGGAGCCGGTGGTCCGGGGGGATGCTGCGCTTCCAGACGGGTCGTCCCTGGTGCTCGAGCCAGCCATCCTGACCCTGTTGGGCGAGCAGAAACTGACCATCCCAGCTGGCCTGCAGACGGGTCATGGGGGCGGCCCGGGGAGCCTCGAAATCTGGCTCCGATACGGATGCTCGGGCTGACTGCAGCTCGTGCTGCAAGGCTTTGTGCTCCTGCTGGAGCCTTTCCAGCTCGTGTTTGAGGCGTTCGCGCTCCTGGGCGCCGGCGGAGCTCTCGGCCAGGTCCTGCCGGAGCCTGGCCCGCTCTTGCTCCAGGTCCTCTTCGTCCATCGAGCGGGCCTGGCTCTTGAGGGCGACGCGCTCTCGCTCAAGCTGGCTCCGCTCGCTGGCCAACCGGGCACGCTCGCTTTCCAGCACTTCCAATTCGTGCTCCAGCCGAGAGCGCTCTCGGTCAAGCTCGATTCGCTCTCCCGCAAACCGGGCGCGCTGGCTGTCCAGTGCCTCCCCTTCGAGGGCCAGCTCGGTGCGTTGCCGCTCGAGCTCGCCCTCCACCTGCTCTTGCCTGCCGGCCAGGCTCTCCAGATCGGCCTCGAGTCGCTCGCGCTCCTTCTCCAGAGCCGCGCGTTCGCCCGCCAGCACGGAGAGGTCGAGCGTCTGGCCTGCCTCGAGCGCCTGGCGCTCGCGCTCCAGGCTGCCACGCATGTCATCCAGGGCCTGGAGCTCACGGTTGAGGCGGGAGCGTTCACTCTCCAGCTCCAGGCTCTGGCGCCGGCGTTCCTCTTCCAGAGTCCGAGCCAGCTCGCTCTCCAGAGCGGCCCCGGGTTGAGTCTCGGACGCCAGACGCTGTCGCTCGAGAAGGTCTGCCAGCTGCCCCTGCACGGTCTCGGCTCGCTGCTCGGCCCGGGCAAGCTCGTGCTGGGTATTCTGCCACTGCGCTTCTGCCTCGCCCAGGGCGCTCAGTAGCTCACCCCGCTCGTCCTCGAGCTCACCCTGGTGTCGCTCGGCTGCCTCCAGGTTTTGCAAGAGCCGGTCCCGCTCTGCCTGGACCTCGTGTCGTTGGTGCTCGGATTCTGCCAGCTTGCTCAAAAGCTCGCCATGCTTGCGCTCGGCCGCCTGCAGGTCGCTCAGCAATCTCTCACGCTCGTCTTCGAGCTCGCCCTGCTGGCTCTGCGCCCTGTTCAGGTCCGCCAGCAGCTGCTCTCGCTCGGCTTCAAGCTCGCTCTGGCGGCACTCAACCTGCTTGAGCGCCCGCAAGAGCTCGTGTCGCTCCTGCTCGAGCCCCTCGCGCTGGCGCTCGGAGAGCTCCAGGCTCTCGTGCAGCGTCTGAAGCTCGCGCTCACGCTCCGCCAGCACTTCATCCTGACGTTGCGACTCGCGCCGGGCTTGAGCCAGACGGTCTTGCTCCTGGGCCAGATGCCGACGGGCCGCGGCCATGGCCTGGCGCCTGCGGGTCACGCTTTCGCCCAGCTCGGTGACGCGCTTGCGCAGTCCGGCCAGCTCGGATTCGGCTGTCAGCGAGACTTCCGAGCGCTTCTCGCGTTCCTCGGCCAGCTTGCCGACCAGCTCTTCTCGCTCCTGGCGGGCCCGCTCCAACTCGGTCCTGGCCTCGCTCAGCAAGCTCTGGCGCAGCTTCAGCTCGGCGCGATAGCTGGATAGCTCCGCTCTTTGCTTGCGCAGCTTGCGCTGCAGTTTGACGGTGTGGGCAGCCCGCAAAGCCTGGTAAGCGTCCTGTCGAGCCGCCAGCAGGTGCTCGACCGGCTCTGGTCGCAGGAGGGCCAGTTGATGCAGCAGGCGAGAGGAGAGCCCCTGGCTATCAAACAGTTTGCGCTCAAGAACAAGAGCAATGGCACGCTGCTCCGCCAGCTCGATGGCCTGGGACGCAGTTTCGCTCTGCCAGAGACCGAGTCGCTCTTCACGCTCGAGTACCTGACTTTGCAGAGATTCGAGCTGAGCTTGCGACTCGACGAGCTGGTCGCAAAGCTCGTCGATCTGGGCCTGGAACTCGGTAAGCTGCTGCAGGCTCCGGGCGAAGGCGTTCTCAAGCCGCCCCTCAGGCTCCCAGGAGCTGACCAGATCTGAACCGGTCTCGTACAGCGAACTTTCCCCTTGCAGCTGGATTCTACCGGTGAATTTCACTCAAGTCGAGTCGCAGGCGTCACCCGGGGGAATTCGTCAATGGGCTTGAATTGCCTCTATTTCGGCTTGCCAGGCACGACCAGCACGCGGCAGTATCCCTGAAAGCTCCACTTGACGAGATACTGGCTTGATTGCTCTCCACGGGCCTCGAAGCGAATGGGTTTGCCGGCGCGAAAGTCGCCGGTCAGCTTCAGGCTTCCTTTGAGTTTTTGATGCTGAATCGAATACGAGCCTTTCCTGGCCGCTCCGAGTCGCCACAGGGATAGATTCCAGAACTTGACCTGGTCGGCCCGAAACTCGCCCGTGGCGCCCTCGGCCAGAGTCATATCCAGCCGCACGAAGGGGCGCTGGGGAGACTCCACCACCTGATAGTCGGCTTCAGGAAACTTCTCCACCCAGGACATCTGCTCACTGGTGGGCTGGTAGGGGAGGAGCATCAAGCGCAACAGGCGACTGGACGGATTCCAGGTGGCAAAGCCAGACTTGATCTCGAGGCTGTCGGCATCCAACCAGGCCCTTCCGCTGGCCTGAAGGGGAGGCCCGGCCGCCAACAGCAACAGAGCAAAGAAAACCAGGAATCGTTTCATTATTGGGCTTCCTCCCCGGGCCCTCACAGAGGGCTTGATGACGGGCTAAGCTTCGGCATCCTGAAGAAGGGGCCTCTTGGAGGACATTTGCTCGCGCGCGGCGGAATTCTTCTCAAGATGTCCCGGGCACTTTTTGCGCTCTGCTGCCTGTTTCTCACCTTCGCCGCCTGGGCTCAGGAAGTCCCCGTCGAGGTTCCGCTCAAGCCTCCTCGGCCCTCGGGGGTTCGGCCGCCTCCGAATCTGCTGCCCTGTCCTGGCTGCGATTGTCGGGGCAATGGCTGCTTCATGCCCAACTGTGGCTGCGGAGGTCGGGTGGATGACAGGGTTTGCGCCGAGTTGCTCGACTACACCCAGCACGTGCTGCATCGCACCTTCGATGGCAGGCTTGACCTCAAGCATCCGGTCAAAGTCAAGGCGGTGAGCCCGCAACACCTCTCTGAGCTTGGAGGTGGCGAGGTCTACGGGCTTTATGACGATGACAAGAGCCTCATGTACGTGAGCAACGGCGTGACCAAGACCGATGCCCTGGGCATCGTGGCTCACGAGTTCGGGCACGCCTGGCAGTACCAGCATCATCCCGACCCTGACGCCACCAGCCAGCTCTTCTGCGAGGGCTTCGCCGAGTGGGTAGCCTATCAGGTGCTCACCCGGGCGGGCAATTTCGGGCAGGCCAGCATCATCCGTCGCAATGGCGACCCAACTTACGGGGACGGTTACCGCTGGTTCGCCACCCTGGAGAAAGAGCACGGCGTGCAGGCTCTGCTCGATGTGGCCGTCCGCTGGACCGACATCAACTTTGAGAAGTAGTCAGCGGGTGGCTACAATCAGCTTGCGCCCGGCGGGGAAGGACTCGAGCACCTCGAGATCGCGGTAGCGGCGTCCGAGCACTTGCAGCAGGCCTTCGAGGTGGTACCAGTCGACCGGTTCGGGCTTGCTCTCCCACATCGGTCTGGCCCTGTCGTCCTGGGCGGGGACGAATTCGAGCACCAGCGTGGTGGGCTCGAACTCGTCGAAGAGCTCCACCACCCGCTCGAAGCTCTGCCACTGAGCCAGACACAGGTGGTGGATCAGGGCCAGGGCCAGGACCATGTCGGCTTTGACACGCTGAAAGAACGAGCTGAACTGCTTCAGCCTCCAGCCGAAGGCAGGCGGGGGCTGGAGAACGTCCACTCGCAGGGGCAAGATGTTGATCCCTTCCTGGCGAGCTCGCCGATAGACCTGCGAAACGCAGCTCTCGTCTTGATCCAGCGCGATCACCCGGGCCCCCTGGCGGGCCGCCAGGGTCGAGTACCAGCCCTGGTTGCAGGCCACGTCCAGCACGCTGGCCGGGCGTAAGCGCTGCAGGACGTCGCGGATGGCCTTCTGTTTGGGGGTCCACTGCTCGTCTTGCTCAAAGGACGGCCACTCCTGGTAGTCGGACCAGATGGTTTGAGCCGGCTTGAGTCGCAGGCTGGTCAGGTCGCGTCGCAAACCGCTGAAAAAGCGCACCCGCTCCTCCTGGCCGACGGGGCGCGTCAAGGAGCTCTTCAGCTTCTCTTCCAGACCCAGCTTCTTGATGGCTCGGTCCAGTCCCAGCGGAAGGCTCAGGCGAGCCAGCGTCTGCGGGCGCCAGCGCTGAAACCAGGGGAGCAGCCGGTAGCAGAGCTCGTAAGGGACACCCCGCAGGAAGTCATAGAGGAAGGGCCGGGCGATGGAGTGCAGGCCGGCCTCGTAGAGGTAGAGCGGGAACAAGAAGAGATTGCAGAACTGCTGGTAGGGTCGCCAGAGAAATTTGTCCTCCACCAGACAGATCGAGCCCACGTCCACGAACACGGGCCGGGGCCCCTGGAAGAGCACGTTGTAAGGCGAGCCATCCTGCAGGGTCTTGCCCTGACGGGCCAACTCCTCGGCCAGTTCCAGTGTCAGCGTGCCGGCTGCCTGGAGCATCTCGGGCGGCCACTCGACGCAGTAGGTTCGGGGGGTTATGGTATCGTGCTCCAGCACCAGCTCGAACTCTTCCAGGCTGGAGGCACTGCGGCGAGTGCCGACGATCTTCCCTTCTCGGGTCAGCCCCTGGAAGAGGGGGTTTTCCAGGAGGTCACCATAAAATTGCGCCCCCGCGGCGCGAATGCCGCGGTAGAGCTGACCTTCAAACTGGAACAACCGGCCGTAGGGGTCGATGTAGGAGGCCGGGTCGAACTCAGCCTGCTGGAGTGGTATCAGGCTCTGCTGGGCCACGGTCGGGGCGCTTCCTGGGCTTGAAGATGCGATTCCAGGCGTTCTTGATGGGGCGGAAGAAGAGCCCGAAACTAGCCAGAATGCCGTAGAAGATCAGGTAGGCCATCTGGGACAAGAGCCCGGTGGTTCCAGGATCGACGTAGGCGAAAGCGGGGGCGAGGCAGAGCAGCACGAGCGCAATCCACATGCTTGGATTTTCGAGGCCCTCAGCGACTGACCTTCCAACCGGCCAGCCCGTCTCGAAACATGGCCAGCTCGGGGCGCTGAAAGAAGGCTTCCAACCAGGCTTGCGAGGCTGGCTCGTGGACCAGGTTTGGTCCTTCGCCCCGATAAAGGCCCAGGAATTCCAGGCTTTCCAGCTCGCGAGCGTAACGCCCTTGCCGGCGGTAGCGTTGTTGCCACACGACCCGGTAGGGGCCGAGATAGGCGTTGAAAATCTCCTTGCTGCCATCGGGATACCAGTGCGGCGGCACGCGGTCCATCCACTTGGTGCGACGCAGATAGAACGACACCGGTGTCACCACTCGAACGCGCTGGCTGATGAGGCCCGGCTCGATGGTATAGGGCACCAGCGACTCGCCCTCCCAGTCCGAGGGCACCGGGAGATGGAGCAATTGGGCCAGGGTGGGAGGGATGTCAAGCGTCTGGCAGGGCGTCTTGATGCGCGCGCCTTGAGTCTGGCCCGGCAGGTGAATCACCAGCGGAATGCGGCTGGTTGCCGGGTTGACCCAGTTGCAGTTGTGGAAGACACCGCTGAAGTTCTCGGTGACCCGCTCGCCGTGTCCCTCGCCGTGATCGGAGGTGACCGCGAGCAGCGTGTGCTGATCGAGTCCGAGGCGCTCCAGGTCGCTCACCAGAAACTGCAAGAGCGAGTCGCAGTAGCGCACGGCGCCGTCGTAACGGTCCACCAGGCTCGGACCGAAGGCATACAGCCACGGACGGGGCACCACGTAGGGATTGTGCGGCTCCCAGGCGTGGATCCAGATGAACATGGGCTGGCGTGCGTGGGCGAGCAGCTCGATAGCCTGGTTGAAGTAGTCGCCGGTGGGGAAAGGTTGGAAACGGTAGCCTCCCAGGTCGCGCGGGTCGCGGTTGGCCCACAGGTTATAGAAGCGTTGATCGTGCGAAAGCAGGTCGGTCAGCCACTCGAGGTGGTCGCTCGGGAAGACCGAGGCCAGCCAGCGGTAGCCCGGCTCGAATTGGAACGATTGCATCAGGTGCACCCGGTCGAAGCCCCGGCGAAAAGATGGGGGCGGAAAACTATGGGTGAAGTAATGGCACTCGTAGCCGGCCTGCTTGAGGATCAGAGGCAGGGGGTTTTGTCCGTCGGGGTGGGTGCCCGTGCCCCGGGGAAGCCGCCCTAACAAGGAGACCAGGGTGACGTGGGTATAGTTGGTGTTGCTGACCATCTTCTCGAAGACGAAGCTGGTCTTGCCCCACCGCTCCAGGAAGGGCGTGGTGGAACGTTCGTAGCCGTAGAGTGACATGTGCGAGCTGGCCAGCGAGTCGAAGCTGATCAACAGCACGTGGGGGCGCTCGGCCCGGGCGGGGCTGGCTTCGGCCAGGGGCGGTCTTGATGCAGAGGCCAGCAGACCCACCAGGCAGAGAGGGACCAGCCCACGCAGGGCTCCGATGCCGACGCGGGCCAGTTGCTCGCCCGAGAGGCTTGACCAGCGGCGCACCAGTGGATAGGCCGCCAGGGCCAGCACCAGGATCAGGGTGGTCAGACGGTTGGTGTTGGTAGGATCGATGCCCAGCTCGGGAGTCTGGGTCAGGCGCCAGAGCCGGAAGTAAATGGCGTTGAGGTAGACGAAAACAGCCCACAGCATGGAGAGCCCCAGGCCGGCTCGCAGCTGCTCCAGGCCCCGGGCCAGGCCGGCCAGGCAGGGAACGGCCAGCAGCATCAAGCCCAGCGGGAAGACCGCGTTGAGAGCCAGCTCGAGGGGAGAGTGAAAGCGTAGCACCGAGTCCAGCCGGTACATCAGGTCGAGACACAGAAAGACCAGCCCTATCATTGTGCTCAGGCCCAGGAGCTGGCTGTAAGTGGCTCGGTTCACAGAGAAAGATTCCACCCCCGGGTCGGCGCCCCTGTCCGGCAGGGGCCCGGATCGCCCGGGCGAAGCGGACGTTCATGAGCGAGTACTGCGTCTGTCTCATCACGGCCTCTTCCCCCCAGGAGGCCCGCAATCTGGCCTACGGCCTGGTGGAGTCGGGCCTGGCCGCTTGCGTCAACCGGGTGCCTCAGGTCACCTCGGTTTACTCCTGGATGGGCAAGGTGGAAGAGGCGGGCGAGATCTTACTGATCGCTAAGACCACCAGCACTCATCTCCAGGGTTTGATCGACAAGGTCAAGGAGCTGCACTCCTACGACGTCCCGGAGGTGGTGGCCCTGCCGATCGTCGGGGGCAACCGAGACTACCTGCGCTGGATCGACGAGAGCGTTCGTTGAGCCTGCCCGACCGTTCCGATCCGACGGCCGATTTTCCTGAAGCGGCTACTGAGGCTGCCACGCCCGACCAGCGCCAGCGAGCTGCCGACCAATCCTTGCGTCCGGAGTCGGTCGAAGCCAGTCCCAGCATTCCTGGCTATACCCTGCAGCGGCCCCTGGGAGCCGGGACCTTCGGGCAGGTGTGGGCCGGAGTGCAAGATCGCACCGGCCTGGAAGTGGCCGTCAAATTGTTTGCTCGCGAGTCGGGGATCGACTGGCTCTATTTCCGGCACGAGGTCGACCGCCTGCGACGAGTATCCGAGCATCCCTACGTGGTCACCTTGCTCGATGCCGACCTCACGCACGACCCTCCCTACTTTGTCATGCCTCTTCTGCCCGATTCGCTGGCCCACCGCTGTCGTTCTCAAGGGCGGCCCGAGCGCGAGCGAGCCGCCGCCTGGATCGAGCAGATGACGCAGGCTCTGCACTACACCCACGGCAAAGGCTTGTTGCACTGCGATCTCAAGCCGAATAACATCATGGTCGACCAGGAAGGACGGGTGCGAGTGGCCGACTTTGGCCAGTCGCTCAGCCGCGGGACTTCAGGTGAGACCACGCTGGGAACTCTTGGCACAATGGCTCCCGAGCAAGCCCAGCTGATTAACGAGGGCTTGCCTGACGTCTCCTGGGACATCTACGGGCTGGGAGCTACCGCCTACTGGCTCTTGAGCGGAGAGCTGCCCCGGCTGTCTCGCCAGGACTTGAGTCAGCTCCAGGCCATCCCTGATCCCGTCCAGCGACTGGCGGCTTATCGCGAGAAGCTGACGACCACCCCCCTGACCCCTCTTCGTCAGCTCAACAAGAGCCTGGACCAGGATCTGGCCGACATTGTGGAGCGCTGCCTGGAGTCCGAGCCAGCCCGGCGGACACCCAGCACCGCGGACATCCTGGAGGACTTCCGCCGTCGGCGGCGCCACCAGCCCCTCGTCTGTCGACAGCCCTGGTCGCTGGGTTATCGCTCTGTCCGGTTTCTGCGACGCAACGTGGTGGCCGTCAGCCTGGCTTGCGCCCTGCTGGTGGGGCTGGCCTGGTCTTTTGCCATGGTGGTCTCCTCGCGCAACCAGGCGGTGACGGCCAATCACCGCTCTCAGGACCTGCTGGCCCAGTTGGAGTATGACCAGGGGCTGGCCCTGGCCGACGGCGACCAGTCCCAGACCGCCGCTCTCTGGTTCGCCCGGGCCGCCGGACGCCAGCCGGGCGACCCCAGGTATCTGCTGATTCTCAAGAACTGGCCCGTTCGCCTGACCGAGTTTCGCGACCTGGGCGAGATGATGGACAATGACATCGAGCAGCACGGACGCTACCAGGTCATCTGGCGCCGCAACCTGGACCTGAGCGTGCTCGAGGCCGGCAACCGCCCCCTGGGTCCCCCCATCAAATACCCGATCGATGCCGGCCCTGTGCTGGCCCTCAGCCCGGATGGGAGCCGATTGGCGGCCGGGCGCCGGGGCTCGATCGCTGAGCCTGCCGAGTTCTCCCTCTTTGACGTGGCGGGTGGCCGTGACATCGTGCGGGGGGAGAAGATGCTCCGGGGGGTCGATTGGCTGGCTTTCTCTTCTGACAGCCGTCGCCTGCTGCGGGTGGCCGACGAACAGCTCGATCTGCTCGATGCCGGGTCAGCCCGCCCGTTGCTGTCGCGGAAAACCACCAGCCCGGTCGCAGCCGTCAGCTCGGATGGCTCGCTGGTGGCCTTCTCGAACGGGCCCCGGGTGGTGCTGGCCGGCCCTGGCAAATCCGACCTTGAGCTCGACCTGCGCGACCCCGTAACTCTCTGTTTCGCGGGTGCGGACAGAGTTCTGGTCTCGGTCTCCCGGCAGGGAATGGTGGAGTTTTTCGACTCTGCGACCGGGCGCGCCGCCACCACGCACCTTCAGAGCGGTCACGCCGCCGTGACGGCCCAATTGAGCCCGGACGGCAGGTGGATGGCCGTGGTCGGAGAGAGCCAGGTGAGCTTCTTCGACCTTCAGCAAGGTGCGCGTCTGGGCACGTTTCCCTGCGCCATTGCTCCGTCCGCGCCCACGATCAGCTGTTCGTTCAGCCCCGACTCGAGTCTCGTGGCGGTCATGCACCCTCGACCGTCGGGAAGTGCCGAGATCCAGTCCAGCGTCCAGATCTATCGTCTCTCTCCCATCGCGGTCGAGCGGCTGGGCGAGCCGATTTCTCTGTTTGAGCCGCTGGACGATCTCGGATTTTCAGAAACCAACGAGTCGCTGCTGGTCAGCATCGGCGATGGCATCAAGACCTATGACATCAGCCGCCTGCTGCACAATGGCCCGGCCCTTTCCTTGAGCGGCATTCAGATCAGCTCCAACTACCCGCGTCTGATCGACAACCGTCTGGCCATCACCCAGGAGCACGGGCAGGTCACCGTGACCGAGCTGGCCACCAATCGGGTGCTCACTGGCTGGAAAACTGAGAGCTTGCTGCGGGTCTGCCTGGTCAGCCCGGACGCCCAGACCCTGTTGCCGCTCTATGCCGAGAGCGCGGTGGTGCAGCCGGTGTCGGCCTCCACGGGGAAGCCGGTCGGTCGCCCTGGAACTCTGCCCCAGGTCATCACCAGCGTTGCCTTTGCGGCGGATGGCCAGAGCTACGCCACCTGCTCGCAGGACGGATCGGTCACCCTGTGGAGCCTGGCGGGAGAGCGCCTGGGGGAGCCTCTGCACCACCCCTACCCGGTCGATGAGATCAGCTTCGACCCCACCGGCCGCTATCTCTGTGCCATCGGCTCGGGGTTCAACGGGCTCAAGCTCTGGGATCTCACCTCACGCAAGGAGCTGCTCAGCTCGACGGCCACCCTGGCCGCCTTCTCCGACATCCACCCCTGGCTCGCCACGGGCACGACCAGGCTGGATCGGCAGGGTGCCCGGCCCACGATCAAGACCCTCCGCCTGCCAGATTTAAGCCCGGTTGGAGCGCCGATCATCTCTCTGAGTCCCCAGAACGCACTCTCCTTCCGCCCGAAATCGTCCGATCTGCTGATTTCCCAGTTCGGGGTAGGGGTGCGATTGTGGAGCCCCCTCGAGGCGCGACCTGTAGGCCGGACCCTGGGTCTGGAATGGCTCTACTGGTCGGCCTTCGATATTCAGGGGGCCTGGATGGCCACCGCCACCATGGACAGCCGAACGGCTCGACTCTGGGACCTGGCCTCGGGGCGCCCCCTGACTCGCCCGGATCAGTTCCTGACCGCATCCGAGACCGGCACCCACTACCGTGTGCCGGCTTTCACTCCCGAGCGAGACCGGCTGCTGATCAGGGTGGCCTCCAGGGGGAGAGGGCCGGCTCGGCTGGATGTCTGGGATCTGACCGTGGACGGCGACCTGCCGGCCGAGGTGCTACGCCTCCAGACCGAGTCCTGGACGGGCCTGCGGCTGGACGAGCAGGGAGGGCTGGAGCTTCTCAACGAGGCTCAGTGGCGTCAGACGACCGAGCAACTGCAGGCTCTGCTGCGTGAGCATCAGGCGACTTGCCGCTATCCTCGAGCGGCGGAGCGGCCGTAGCCTGGTGCAGACCGGTCAGCTCGCGGTCGAGCTCGACGAACAGCTCGAGCATGTCCTCTTCTTCGAGCAACCCCGCTCTTTGATCTTCGAGCAAGCTGGCCTTTTCAGCTGTCAGAGCCAGTTTGCGCGTTTCCAGGAGCTGTTCGTCAAAGAGCTCGCGGTGGGTCACCTCGAGCCCGCTCAGCTCTTGCTCCAGGGCCTCCAGCTTGGCGCGGTAGTGGCGTGAGGTCTCCTCGGCGATGGGGCGGGGCAGACCCTGGCTCTGACGGCTCTCCACCATCTTCAGAGCGGCCCGGGCTGCTCGCGCCTGGCTGCTCAAGCGGCGATAGTCTTGCAGCCGTTCGGGTGCGCTGGTGATGCCCAGCTTTCGCAACAGCCAGCTCATCGTGGTGCCCTGGAGGAGGAGTGAGAAGAGGACCACGCCATAGGTCAGGTGGATCAACCGCTGCGCGCCTGGAAAGTCGGGTGGCAGCCCTGAAACGAGGGCCACCGCCAGAGCCCCGCGCAGGCCGCTCCAGACCATGATGTGGAGCCAGCTGGGGGGGATCTGGGCGCCCAGTCCGTTGACCACGGGGGCGAGGCCATAGACGGCCGCGGCCCTCCCCAGCAGGACCAGCAGGAAAGCCACCGCGATCCCTCCCAGGTCGCCCCAGAAGTTGACCAGAGTCTCCTGGATGCCCAGCAGCAAGAAGACCAGGGAGTTGGCCAGGAAAGCTGCGAACTCCCAGAAGGAGTGGACCGAAAGACGCGTTCCCGGAGACATGCCGGTAGCCATGCCGTAGTTGGCCACGGTCAGCCCGGCCGTGACCGTGGCAATGACGCCGGAGACGTGAAAGGACTCGGCCAGCAGAAAGGCGCCCCAGGCGACCAGGCAGGTGAGGGTGATCTCCAGAGGCGGGTCATCGAACTCGCGCGTCAGGCGCGAGGCCAGGAGACCTACCGCCACGCCGACGCCCGCTCCGCCGAGAATAACGAAGACGAAACGCACCAGCACATGGCCGGGAGCGATGGTGGCCGAGGCCGAGGTGGCGGCGGCCAGCAGCACGCTGAAGAGCACCACCGAGACCCCGTCGTTGAACAGACTTTCGCCCTCCACCAGCAGGGCCAGGCGCTGGCCCACCTTGCACTGCTTGAACACCGCCACCACCGAGATGGGATCGGTGGAGGAGATCAGTGCCCCGAAGACCAGGGCCGAGGCCAGCGGGAGAGTAAGAAGAGTGGAGCTCAAGAATCCCACCAGCAGGCTGGAGAGGATGGTGCCCAGTACGGCATAGATTGTCAACGGGCGCCAGTTGGCCTGCAGCGAGGTCAGGCGCAGGTTGAGAGCCGATTCGAAGAGCAGGGGAGGGAGCAAGACGGTGACCAGCAACCCTGGATCGAGGGTGGCTCCGCCCGTGAGTTGCAGGGGAGTCATCAAAAGACCCGCCACAACCAGCGAAATGGCGTAGGGAAGGCGCAGCCAGTTGCCCACGAAGGCCACGATGATGGCCGCCAGCATCAACGGCAACAGGAGGGTCAGCTCGGCCGGGGTATGCATCGAGCTTGCCTTCGCGGGAAGGCAGTGAATCCTGCCTTGAGGGTTAGTTGCGCAGGCTGGTGAACGTTTCCAGCTCGAAGCTCTCCAGGCGCTCGCTGCCGTAACGCTTCGCCTGGGCCCTCAGCTTGAGCCGCAAGAGCTTGCTCAAGGCCGTGAACTCGCAAAAGTCGAGCTCGTGGACGACCGCCTGCCCGCCGACCATGTAGGTGTCCACAGTCTGGTTGGGACCGAAGCCCTCGATCGGCCCGGGTACCGTTTCCTGGGGGGCCCCGACCACGCTGACGGCCCGCCGGCGAAGCTCGCGCGAGCCGGAGTCGAGGTAATAGATCAGGTAGTTTTGCCAGATTGGCTCCTGGGAAGCGATGTTGAACTGGAACCGGCCATTGGCGTCCAGAGCGGAGAGAAACGAGACGCCCCGACGGTCGGCCGAGATGGAGACGCTGTCGTAGACGCTGCGTTCCAGGTCGCGGCTGATCTTCTCCGAGGCCACCATGGCGCTCTGGCGCAACCTGGTTTGGGTGTCTCCCTTCATCCAGGCCGAAGCGCAGATACGGTAGATCATGAACAGGGTCAAAAGCAGCATGCCGGCGACAGCGCTGGCCATCAGCATCTCGGCCAGGGTGAAGCCGCGCTCAGGGACGCAGGTAGGTCTGGAGGCTGACTTTGCCACGCACATTCCAGTAGACGTCAACTTTCACAGCGATGGTGTTGGCAGGCATGCCGGCCGTATCGGCCTGCACCACCAGGGTGTAGTTCTGGCCCGAGCGGGTTCCCACCGGATAGGGCGCGGGAGGAAAGCCCGTGCCGCCGTTCTGAGGAGTGGGAATTCTGCCGTCATAGGTGCCCGGGGTGATGAAGGCATAGCCGTTGGAGCGCACCACCTCGAGAAACTCGCGGCCCACGTCGGTGGCTCCCGCTACCTGGTTGCTCTGCAACAAGAAGCTCATTCCCTTGGTGAAGACCAGCAC
>QWHO01000437.1 GCA_021404945.1 bacterium CPR1 | reverse complement strand
AGAAGCGCAAGAAGAAAAGAACAAGGGGAAGGGCGCCACAACGCCTGCGCCAACGACCACCAGCACCACGACGCTGGCCCCGGGAACGTGCGGCGCTGCGGGGTCGAACTGTGGCACTGTGCAGACCCCATGTATCTGCGCGGCCAGCCCAACGGACCTCGAGCAGGTGCGCTGCGTCTCGCTTGAGAACCTCCAGGCTCTCGACCGAGAGACCATTATTGTTGCTCCAGGTAGCGGTGAACTCGGCCAGGCTGGTGCGAGCCCGCGAACGCTGACTGCGAAGCGCGTAGGCCTCCTTGAACCGGTCACCATCGATCAATTCGTAGTAAAGCGTGAGGTCGGCCAGAGGATCGGGGCCCGATGGAGCAGGCGTGGCGCTCCTGGTCGGAGTCTGAAGGGGGGATGCAGTGGCCGACGTCTCCGAGGGGGAAGGATCGATGGTTGGGGCGGGAGGTCGGCGCTGGGACAACACCGCGATCAGGCCCAACACGACCAGGGCAAGGACGGCCACCAGGGCCACTCCTGGCACGGGCGAGGGGCCCGAGGCGGCAGGCGAAGGAGTCGGCCTGGGCGGCGGTGGAGAAGGCGGTAGCTGCAAAGGCGGCGTTGGCCCCGAGTGCTCAGAAGGCGGAAGCTGTGCGGGTGGCGGTGGCCCCGAGTGCTCAGAAGGGGAAAGATGTGCGGGTGGCGGTGAACCGGAGAGCTCAGAAGGGCGAAGCTGTGAGGGCGGCGGTGGACCTGAGAGCTCGGAAGACGGAAGCTGTGCAGGTGTCCCATGCTCACTCACAGGGGAGGCGACAGGCTCGCCGGGAGCGGAGACCTGACCTCCGCAGGCGATGCAGAACTTTGCCTCGGGCTCCAGACGCTTGCCGCAGTTCTGACAGAACATTGCGCACACTTCGCAATCGACCCGGACAGGCTCCTTTCCGGACAACTGGCGGGCAAGACGGTGTGCGACCCCAAACGGGTGCACACGGGCTGACCCGCGATTTGCAGGTCCCGACCGTCAGCCTGGATGACCCTCGGGCCGGAGCGCAAGACTCATCACCTCGGGGCGTGCGCGACGAAGAAGGCCTGAGCCGAACAGGGGCTCTCCCTCAGTCCAGCGAATCTCTCCGAGATGATCCCTCCCCTGCGCAACGACAAGGAAGTCCGCAAGGCCGCCCGCGAGGCGATCGGGGGCCGCACTGAGGATATGGAGAAGACGCTCGAGCAGATCGGCGTCCACGGCCACAACAGCGACGTGCAGGACGTGGCCAATGTGGGCCTGATGGCCTTGCAGGGCGTGGAAGGCGGCCAGGAGACCACCGAATTGGCTCGGCGCCAGGCCGGGCGTGCGGCGCTGGACGTTCTGAGCAGCGAGCATGACCCAAAGGGCAGCGTGCAGGGCGTTGGGCGCGTGGGCGAGCAACTGACCGACCCGAGCATGGCCTTTGCCCTGAACCTGGGCGGTGCTGAGACCATCTTGCAGGCCATCCAGTCGGCCGCCATCCCCGGAGCCATGGGCGCGGCCATCGCCTTCACGCTGGAGCTGGGCGAGAAGCTGCGAGAGCCGGGGCATACGGCCACGCAGCACAGCTCGTTCACCCCCGAGCGCCCCGAGCACACGCTGGGCCCGGGCCAGAGCTTCGACTTCGTGGGAGTCTCAGCCGTCTATCACGCCGCCTTCTCCAACCTTGTCTCGCTCGACTTGCGGCCGCAGGTGGGCGAAGAGATGACTTCGGTGGAGCTGGCCGACCTGGGCAGCTCCATGCTGCTCTACGCCGGCGAGGCCAACGGCAAGTATCCGGGCTACCTGCAGACTCCGGACACGCCTCAGGTGAGCGCCGGCGAGGTGCTCGCGCGCCTGCCCGAGACGGCCAAAGCCAGCGAGGATACCAGGCGCTGGGCTGAGCTGGGCATGAAGCTCTTGCCCGACAACCCGCAGGCAGCCGGCTGCGAGATCATCTTGAAGGCCGTTTCGGACAAGAAGCCGGCCAACTCGGTCACCGTGCTGGCCATCGGCCGCCAGGCCCTGGAGGCGCTGCCCGAGGAACGACGCGAGAGCTTTGCGCAGAACGTGCTGTACCAGGCCGTGAGCCAGCGCCAGCGAGAGAGCGAGGAGCCCATCAGGGGCGCCTGGGCTGCGCTGGACGAGGTGGCCGCCCGGGTCTCGCGCAACGAGATTTCAGCCAGCCAGGCCGTGCTCGGAGGAGTGGAGCAGCTCTCTCAGTCGGACCCCTGGCTGATGCACGGCACCACCACCCCCAGCAACGCCGGTATCGCAGCCAACGAGCATGTGGTTCTCGTGCCCGGCGGGCGACTGAAGGTACGCAAGCCTCCGCCCGGTTAAGCCAGGGTCATGCCTTCAAAGCCAGTCCGCTTGCGCGTAAGCATGCGCTTCTGGCCTGAACGGCCGCGTCGGCGTAAGTCGTTCCCTCGACTGCGCGGTCCACGGACCTCAGCATCTCTCAGGCCGATGCAGGACCAGAGTGAATGCCCCCGAGCCTGCCGGAAGGTCAGGCCGACTCGGCCAGAAGCTGGCGCTGGCTCGCGCCCAGCCGCAGCCAGTGCTGACCCTGGTCCACCGCCGGGATGGAGAGCACCAGGAACATACCCGGGGCTGGCGGCTGGGCCAGCTCGCGACCCACCAGCTCGGAAGCGACCTCGAGCGAAGTGACCGCCAGGGTGGTGGAGAGAACGCCCTCCTCGAGCTTGACGTCGCGAAGGTCGAGGCTATCGATCATCTCGAGTCCCTCCTCATCACACGGATCCACCACCATCACCACCGGGCTGCCCTCGCCGCGGCGGAAGGCCTGCCGGGCCAGTTGCTCGATCTGGTCCAAGTTCAGGTCAACCAACTCGTTCTCGATCATCAGGTCGCGGAGTCTCCTTCGGCTTGAATATGATTCCATTCTAACATAGAAAAATATTCTGGCTAGGAGACACCTGTTCGATTTTACCGGTCACAAACTACCAGGGCTGTTCGAAAGGCGAGCTCTGCCAGGGGCTGAAGAATCATCCAGCGTGCGCATCGTGACCTTGAACATTTTCCGGGGAGGGGGGGGCCGTTTCGGGCGGATCCTCGAAGTCTTGAAGCACCTGGCGCCGGACGTTCTGGCCCTGCAGGAATGCCTGGGCTGGGAGGACGGGACGCGGCTGGCGGAGGCCTCGCGCACACTTGACTTGCCCGAGACCTTTCTGGGACTGGCCCGCCCGCGCGCGAGCGGGCTCGCCTATCACGTCGCCCTGCTCAGCCGCTGGCCCCTGGAGAATCGGGTGACTTACGCCAACCCGGGGGTCAATGCTCATTGCGCGGCTCGCGCCAGCGTGCGCGGCGTGGAGGTGCTGACCACCCACATGGACGGGCACGACGAGGACCTGCGCCTGGCCGAGGCTCGCTGGCTGAGCACGCTGGGACTGCAACACCGGCGCGCTGTGCTGGCGGCGGACCTGAATTCGTTGTCTCCCTATGATCCCTACCCCGCTGACCTGGACCAGCGACTCGAGCGGGCGAGCATTCTCAAGTATGGCCGGGCTCGCCGCGACGTGATGTTCGAGTTTCACCGGGTCGGTTGGCGCGACGCGCTGCATCTGCGGGGGCAGCCCTCAGAGTGGGTGACCGCGGTCCGAGAAGGCATCAGCTTTCGCACCGACTACGCGCTGGTAGCCCCGACCCTGACCGGACAAGTCGAGGAGTGCCGAGTGCAGCCTGTCGGGGAGGACGTATCCGACCACTGCCCGGTGCTGCTCTGTCTGAGCCTGTAATCCCCGCTCCGCTTTCGAGCAGGATCGCGACGAAAACGCATTCGGGGCTCCGATCCGGGGATGGATCATGATCCGCTTCCGAGCAGGATTACGACGAAAGCGCGTTCGGGCTCCGGTCCGGAGAGGGATCATGATCCGCTTCCGAGCAGGATCACGACGAAAACGCATTCGGGGCTCCGATCCGGGGAGAAGTCCGGTTGATAGCTGGGATGCGCTCGTAACCGTTCAGTCAGTCGTTGCCTGCCACCACCACGTTGTCGAAGTAGACTCCGTCGGCCGTGATCGAGCGGTCGGTCTTGAGACGGAAGCGCACCTGCACGTCCTTGCCGTCGAAGGCCGACAGATCGATGGATTGCTTCTTCCAGTCCGAGTCTCCCGTGAAGTTTGCCAGCGGGCTCCAACGGCGTCCGCCATCCTGGCTGGCCTCCACGAACAGGTTGTCGTGCCGCTCCTCCATCTGGTGCTTGAGATCGAAGTAGAGGCGCGACCCGGTCATGCCGGCCAGTGAGAAGCTCTGGCTGGTGACCGACCAGTCCTTCTTGTTCCCATAGTTGCCGCCGGGGCTGTCGGTCCAGACCTTACCGCGGCCCGGCATCTCGACCTGGGCCCAGGTGCCCTGGGCCGTCCACTTCTCGGCTCCGCCATCGGCGTTGTCCTCGAAAGCCACCCGGGCCGCGGGAACCTGGACCTGGGCGCTGGAGAGATCTGAGCCGTTGCCTGCGTTGTCGACGGCCTTGAGGGCGAAGTGGAGGGTGCGCTCGGAGCCGGACGGGGTGAGATCGACCCGCGCGTTCTCCTCCAGGCCAGAACTCTGAGGGCGAGCGGTCGGAATCAGGGTGGCTCGCTGGAAGGACGCCTCGTCGGTAATGGGCTGGTCGGACATGCGCAGCTCATAGCTCGAGGCGTTGCCCTCGGTACCGTCATCGCCAGGAGCCACCCAGCCCAGGCTGACCAGGCGCGAGTTGACCGTGCGGCTGCCGAAGTTGGCCGGAGCCGAGGGAGGGGTCTGGTCGTTCTCGAGAGCGTTCTTGGCGTTGAGCTTGCCGCCCGTAAGCGCTTTGCCGCTCAGGGCCGGGATCGGGATGGCGCCCCGCAGGAGGCGGTCCTTGATCTCCTCGTTGGAGGCGTTGGGGAAGGCCGAGACCACCAGGGCTGCCACTCCGGAAACGTGGGGGCAAGCCATAGAGGTGCCGCTCATGCTGCCGTAGCGTCCATCCTTCACGGTGGAGTAAATGTCCACGCCGGGCGCGCCGATGTCCACCGTGGTGGCGCCATAGTTGGAGAAGGAGGCGAGTCGGTCGCGGCTGTCCAGGGCCGCTACCGAGACGATGTTGCCCAGGTCATAGGAAGCCGGGTAGGCGGGGCTACTATCGTTGTTGTTGGACTCGTTGCCGGCCGCGAAGATGTGCAGGGCAGGGGAGGCTTTGAGCGAGTCATAAAGAGCCTGGTTGAAACCCCCGCCACCCCATGAGTTCGAGGTGATGCGGGCGCCTTTCTCGGTGGCGT
>QWHO01000436.1 GCA_021404945.1 bacterium CPR1 | reverse complement strand
GCCGGCCAGCGCTCGCGCCCGCAGCGGGAGCGCTTGCCATCGAGCATGAGAGGGAAGATGAGCTGATTGGCGCGCTCGGCCATCCAGGGACAGATGTACCAGTCGACCAGGCCCATCGGGGTGAGCCAGCCCGGGTCCAGAGACAGTTGGGCTGGGGGCGGCAGCGTCTGGATCTCCTGGGCCTGAAATTCGCTCATCGCTCGCTCCATCTCGGCAAGATATCTTGACCTTCGCCCAGCGAACCGGGAACCCCTACACTCGAGGTTACCCGCCAGCAAGCGGGCTCATCAGGTGGGCCCTCAGTTCAGGCGAATCAAACGCGAGGGCATGCTGTCAGGCAGCTCGAGCCCGGGCTCGAACTCACGGCTCAAGCTCTCCAGCAGCGGGCGCATCGTGCCCTCTCGCATCGCCTGGTAAATGCCGCCCACGACTTCTTCGATCGATTGGTTGCTGACAGTCATCACGTTCTCTCCCTGGATAAAAAGCCACCGGAGAATACTCCTTGCAGCCTCAACACTCCTTCAGGCAAATTTCAGGCCACTCGGGTAAGCTGCAGCCAGAAAGAACCCCGCCCGGGGGAGGAGGACCCATCATGGTACTTACGCAAACCAACGCCAGTCAGGCCGCCCGTCCAGCCAGCGCGGTCTCGCCCCAGGCCTTCAATCAGCCCACCTCGGCCGCCGGTCCTCCGCAGGAGACGGTGCAGCTTTCCGGGGGCGGAATGAGCGTCTCCACCAAGAACGCCATCGTTTCGGCCGTGGCCGGCCTGGGCATCTCGGCCCTGGCCCTGAGCGGCGTGATGCCGGGCGGCCACATCGGCACCTGGCTCGGCGGCATGGCCGTCTTCGCCCTGACCAAGGGCATCTACCACGGCATCGAGGAGATGCGCGCCAACAAGGCCAACGGCAGCCCTTACTCGGACGGCTCCTGCTTCAAGCTGGGCTTCTCCGAGTATGGCAAGCGCAATATCCTCAACGGCCTGCTTCACTCCACCATCAACACCGCTTGCGCCGGCTTCGGGCCGGGTGGAGTTCTGGCGGGAGCGGCCATCAGCGGCACGCTCACCAAGCTCACCGGCTACTGACTGCCAACCCCTTCCAGGGCAGCCCCTCCGGGCTGCCTTTTGGCATGTACGCAGGATCTCCCAGGGCCTGCGAGAACGACCGCAAGCTTTGTCCAGCCTAGCGCGCTTTCTGGCCTGCCTGCTGATTTTGACCGTCATTGCCCGAGCCGAGTTGCTCGACCCGGGCGGCGACAAGCGCCTGCTGATCACCTCCGATGACCGACTCGTCGAGCTCGACCCCTCCAGCGGCGCCCATCGCCAGTTGCTGCACCTGCCCGGGCTCAAGGACGGCAGCCTGAAGCAACTCTCCAAGGAGCGCTGGCTTCTGGTCGGAGAGGGGGGCCTCACCGCTCTCTCGCCCGCGGGGCAGGTGCTGTGGCGCTCCGAGCTAGACGGCAAGCTCGTGTGGGGCCCGGAGGCGGTGGGCGAGGCGGGCCTGGCCATGGTCGTCCAGGCACCGGACAAGAGCTGCCAGCTCACCGTGCTCGATCTGGTCAGCGGCAAAGCCAGCCTCCAGGCCGGACTGCCGGGCAGGCCGGGCCAGGTCTTTCCCAGCGACGGGAACTGGCTGCTGGTCATCGCTCCCCCCGAGCCAGCCCCCTTCAATCCGGGTTACCGCCGCCAGGAGCCTCCTCCCGTCCCCGAGCCGGGGCCGGAGCAGCTGGTCCTGGTGGACGGGAAGACGGGCCAGGTGATCTGGTCGCTGGTGCCGGAGGGCAAGCTGGAGGGCGGCCCCTGGCTGCTGGGCGATCGGGTGCTGGAGGTGGAGCAGGGCGGCGCTCAGAGCCCTTACTTCCTGGTCAGCATCGAGCCTGTGCCGCACATTCTCAAGGGCCTCAAGCGGGCCTGGAACTACCCCCTGCAAGAGTTGCCCAACTACCAGTGGGACCTGCCCCTGCAGGGCCGCCTGATTGCCCCGCCCCTCGAGGCGGGGGATCGCCTGGTGGCAGTGGAGCGCTCGACGGGCGATCGCATTCTCATGCTCGAGCAAGAGCAGGGCAACCTGGCCTGGGATCTGGCGCTCGAGGGGGAAGTGCTGCCCGACGCCGAGGGCACGCCGCTGCTCTTGCTGCGAGACAACGACCTGGTGGTGTTCCAGAAACAGAGCGCCGGCACCCGCGTGCGCTGGCTCAACCGGCAAACCGGCACGGTCGAGAACGAGCTGGAGCTGACCGGGGAGCCGCTGCACGCCTTCCAGCAAGGGGATCGGCTTTTCGTCTTCCTGAAGAGCTCGGCTCCCGAGCCCCGACTGGATTCGGCCGGCCAGCCGGTCATCAACCCCAAGACCCGTCAGCCGGAGCAGACCGTGGTGGAGAGCTTCCGCCTGGTGGAGCTGGGTGAGACCGAGCAGACAGTCATGGACGCGCCCCGCTCCAGCCTGCTGGGCACACCCGTGCTCGAGGAGGGGCGACTCACCTTCGCCAGCCGCCTGACCCCCGCCCAGGCCGCCGGCCAGAGCCGGGCCATCGACGTCAAGTATCCCCAAGAGCCGATCCTCTTGCACGCGGTCGATCTGCAGCAGGGAAAAGAGCTGTGGAGCTATCGCCCCGCTCGGCCCGACGATCGGATCGCCGAGGAGTGGGGTTTCCTGGACCCGCAGAGGATCTGGTTCTCCACCCCTGACCGACGCGTCGTGCTGCTCGACGCCTCCACCGGCAAAGTGGTGGCCACCTCAGCGCAACTGCCCGAGATGGTAACCTCCCTGACCCGGGTGCAAGACCACCTGGTGGCCACCCTCGGCTCGGACCGGTATCTCGGCCTGCGGTCCGATGCCACAACGGCCTGGCCCGAGCAGAGCTTCGTGCCCTTCTTCGACATGTCCAAGCTCAACAACCTGATCGGCGTGGCCGTGCTGGTGGTCTTCCTGGCCTACTTCATCTATGCGGCCCGCAAGAAAGAGCTCTTCATCCGGCGCATCGCCGGCCTGAACGCCCTGGATGAGGCGGTTGGGCGGGCCACCGAGATGGGCAAGCCGGTGCTCTACGTCCACGGCCTGGCGGACGTGGACGACATCCAGATCCTGGCTTCGCTCTCGATTCTGGGCCACGTGGCCAAAAAGACGGCCGAGTACGATACCCCGATTCTGGTGCCCTGCAGCCGCTCGGTGGTGATGAGCACGGCCCAGGAGGTGGTCAAGGAGTCCTACACCGCCGCCGGCCGCCCGGACGCCTTCCAGCGCGACAACATCAACTACCTCACCGATGAGCAATTCGGCTACGTGGCCGGCGTGGACGGCATCATGATGCGCGAGAAGCCGGCCGCCAACTTCTATCTGGGCACCTTCTACGCCGAGTCGCTCATCCTGGCCGAGACCGGGCACTCCACCGGGGCCATCCAGATCGCCGGCACGGCCATGCCCTCCCAGCTTCCTTTCTTCGTCTCGGCCTGCGATTACACGCTGATCGGGGAAGAGCTCTACGCCGCCTCAGCCTATCTTTCGCGCGATCCGATGCAGGTGGGCAGCCTGCGCGGCCAGGACGTGGGCAAAGCCTTGCTGATGATCTGTATCTTCCTGGGCGCCCTGCTGGTGACGTTCGGTCACCCGGTCATCAAGGAGTGGTTCAAGTGAAGCGTCAGATCCCGCTCTTCATCACCTTCCTGGCCGGATTGGCCATGATGGTCCAGTTCTACCTGCCGGCCTGGAACGACTGGGGCGACCGCTTCCTGACCTGGTTTGGCATCCTGGCCGCAGTGGCCTACGTGCTGGGGGCGGGCAGCCTGTTCGTGGTCAACGGCAAGGTGATCCAGCGCCGGGGGCGCGACTGGCAGTTCAAGGCGGTGCTGCTGGCCTCGCTCTCGACCACCCTGATCATCGGCCTGTTCTGGCGCTACACCAGCGAGGCGGGAGTGATGGGCTGGCTCAACCCCTCGGTGCTGCCCACCGACGAGGGCACCTGGTTCGACTTCATGTTCCAGTATGTCTACACCCCGCTTTCGGCCACCATGTTCAGCCTGCTGGCCTTCTTCATCGCCTCGGCCTCGTTTCGCGCCTTCCGGGCTCGCTCCATCGAGTCCACGCTGCTGCTGGGCACGGCCTTCATCGTGATGATCTTCCGCGTGCCCCTGGGCGAGGTGATCTGGAACAACCTGCCTTTCTTTGGCCAGTACAACATCGGCAAGCTGATCGAGGACTTCATCATGAACGGCTTCAACGCGGCCGGCCAGCGGGCCGTGCTGCTCGGCTCGTCCATCGGGCTGATCTCGGTCTCGGTCAAGATCATGCTGGGCATCGAGCGCTCTTACCTGGGGGGCGACTGATGGAGTTGCTCGAACGCCTCTCCCGGCTCGACCGGCGCTATATCTTCGCAGTCATCGCCCTGGTGGTGGTGCTGCCCTTCTTCTTCCCGCTCAACCTGCCGGTGGATCCCACCGGGGCCACCCGCGGCATCTATGCTGCGGTCGAGAAGCTCCCCCCTGACAGCCTGGTGCTCATGGGGATCGACTACGGGCCCTCCACCTCGGTCGAGCTCGAGCCGATGGTGGTCGCCGCCCTGCGCCAGTGTTTTCCCAGGAATATCAAGGTAGTCCTCATGTCCATCAGCCCGGAAGGGGCGCTGCAGAGCCGGGGCGCTCTCAACGGCCCGGTGGCCGAGTTTCAACGCCAGACGGGCAGCGACTACGTCAACCTGGGCTACATCGCCGGGGCTGACAAGGCGCTGCGGGCCGTGGGCAGCGGCTTTGCCACCCAGTTCAAGCGCGACATCGATGGACGGCCCATCAACCAGCTGCCCCTGATGAAGCGGGTCAAAGACTACTCCAGCTTCGATCTGGTGCTGGACTTCTCCAGTGGCTATCCGGGGGGCCTGGAATACGTCAAGGTGGTGGCCGCCGGTTACAAGCGTCCCCTGGGCCTGGGCGTGACCGCCGTGACCGTGCCCGAGTATTACCCCTACCTCAACTCCGGCCAGCTGGTGGGGATGCTGGGGGGCCTGCGAGGGGCGGCCGAGTATGAGACCCTGATCAAGACGCCCGGCACCGCCACCCCGGCCATGGACGCCCAGTCCATCGCCCACTTCACTATCGCCGGGTTCATCATGTTCGCCAACGTGGTCTACTTTCTCGGGAAGCGCCGCCGATGACGGAAACTTACCAGACCCTCGGCCTGTTCATCGCCGCCTTCCTGACGCTGTGCATCTTCAGCTTCCTCTACAAGGACAATCCCTTCTACAAGTTCGCCGAGCACGTCTTCATCGGGTGCTCGGCCGGCTACTGGATGGTGTTGGGCTACTGGACGA
>QWHO01000435.1 GCA_021404945.1 bacterium CPR1 | reverse complement strand
AGTGGGAAAGCCTGCGCCAGGGTGTCTGGCCTCCTCCCAAGGAGGGGCCGTACGTCGATTTGAAGCCAAACTACGAAACGACCGTCGTCTTCTGGACCTACCCGCCCGGAGCCGAGGTGGTCCTGAGCAATGTCTCCAGCCCAAGCGCGCAGGGCAAGCCGATCGGAATCTCCTGTCAGCCCATCCGCTTCACCCGTTCCGATTTCTGGCACCCGGAGTCGAAAAGCGAAAAGGACCCTGTCGTCGAGTTTCGCAACGTCAAGTATTACCATAACTCCGCCCCCATGACCGCCACCGGAATCATCACCATTCCCAAGCAAGGGGGGCGCTTTCCCGGCGTGGACTCCTACCAACTCGCGCCCACGCACTGGTGGGCTCCCGTCTACTGGTACGCCAGGCTCCACCCCGTACAACTGGCAATTGGCATTCCCCTGCTACTGGCCGCGCTGGGTGGAGCCACCGTGTTCGAGCTCAGGCGGCGCAAGGTCACGCGCTTTTTGCGCGCCCGCGAGGCTCGTCTGGCCGACCTGGAGAAGATGGCCCTGAACAGAGAAGACAAGTGGATCGGCACGCTGCTCGGCAACTGGCGCGTGATGAGCAAACTGGGCGCAGGCGGCATGGCCGTGGTCTACAAAGCCATCAGCGACGACGACCTCCTGCTCGGCGACGAAGCCCCCGCAGTAGCCCTCAAGCTGATGAACCTGGACCTTTCCGAGAACGACGAGTTCCGCAAGCGCTTCCAGCGCGAGATCCAGGTGAGCAGAAAGCTGAGCGACCCGGCCATCGTGCGGGTGGTGGACTTTGGCGACAAGGACGGGCACCTCTACCTCGCGATGGAGCTTGTCGAAGGAGCTCCCCTGCGCGACTACGTGCGTCCCAACTTCCCCATCGGCGAGGCGTTGCATTACTTCGAGCAGATGCTCCGGGGCCTGGCCCACGCCCACAAAGAGGGAGTGGTCCACCGCGACATCAAGCCCGACAACATCATGGTCACCAAAGACGGCCGCATCAAGATCATGGACTTCGGTCTGGCGCGCGATCAGGCCGTCAACACCCAGATCACCCAGTCGGGCTCGGTATTGGGCACGCCCGCTTACGTCTCCCCCGAGCAGATCACGGGCGGCGGCATGAACAAGAGCTCGGACCAGTATTCGCTGGGGATCACTTTCTACGAGATCCTGACCGGACGGCGCCCCTTCGCCAACGAAGACTCGGTGGCGCTGCTCTTCAGCCACTTGAGCGAGAAGGTCGTCTCCATGCGCGAATGGCGGCCCGAGATCCCGGACTCGATCGACAAAGTGGTGCTACGGATGCTGGCCAAAGACCCCTCCGAGCGCTATCCCAATCTTGAGGAGTGCCTGGAAGCCCTGCAGAAGGCAGCTCAAGATCGAGGCGAGAGCGCGCCCGAGTTGGCGGTCGCCCCGCAGGAGAAGCCCAGGAGCTACAACACCAACGTGGCTAGCTGAACGAGTTCAGCACCTGCATCATCGGCAGCATGGTGGCCACCACGATGACGCCCACGATGGCTCCCATCACCAGCATCACGAAGGGCTCGAGCAGAGCGGTCAGCGTGTCCAGGGTGTGATCGAGCTGGCCTTCGTAAATCTGGGCCACCCGGCTCACCATGGCCTCGAGGCCGCCGGATTCCTCGCCCACGGCCACCATCTGCAAGAAGAGCGAGGGGAAATAGCCACTGGCGTCCAGGCTGGCCTGCATCGAGCAACCGTCGCGCAGGGCCGTGACGCTGTGGGAGATGTCCTCTTCCAGGCAGGGGTCCATGGTGGACTCGGCGGCCAGTTGCAGGGCGGCCACCGGAGCCACCCCGACGGCGACCTGGATGCTCCAGGCTCGAGCAAAACGGCTCAGACCCAGCGCCCGCACCAGCTTGCCCAGGCCGGGAGCGTCCAGAGCAAAGCGCTGCAGGGCCAGGCGCGACTCTGGTTTGGTCCAGACCTTGCGGCCCAGGTAGAAGCCGCCCACCAGCACGGCCACCAGCGCCACGTAGAACGTCGGCGTGCGCATCCACATGGCGGTTCCCAGCACCACCTTGCTGATCAGCGGAAGCTCCGCGCCCGACGACTGGATGACCTGGAAGATGCCCCCCAGCATGTAGGGCGGCAGGATCATCAGCATCAGGCAGCAGATGGCAAACAGAAAGGCCGGATAGGTCAGGGCGCTCTTGACTTTCATGGTGGTGGCCCGACGCTTTTCCTCGTAGTGGCTCAACTGCTCCAAGATCGTGTCCAGGTTGCCGGTCGCCTCGCCCACCTGGACCAGCTTGTAGTGCATCTTGGTGAAGGCGGGCTCGTTCTTGGCCATGGCCTGAGAAAGGGAGTGGCCGTGGCGCACCTGATCGGCCATGCGCTTGCACACCTCGGCCATGGCCTGATCTTCCTGGACGCTGAGCAGGGAAAGCGCTCGGTCAATGGTCACGCCGCCTTGAAACATGACCGCCAGCGAGCGAAAGAAGACGGCCATCGACTGCTGGCCGGGCATCCTCTTGAGTGGGGGAAGCTCAGGACGCGGAGCCGTGGTCGTTCGCCTCAGCGCGGAGAAACTCGAAGCACGAACCGACGTGGAAGGAACCAAACAAACCCTCCCGACCTTTCAGGCACTCTTCATCTCGCTCTGCTCGCTCCCACCACCCGGTCTAGAATACCAGACAAGAGCCCAAAAGCCAACCCCGGCGGGGACCTAGCACATATTTTGGAAAAGTCCAGTTAACACTTCAGAAACATCATACCCTGGTATGACGACCGTACCCCCCCTTCACCTCTACCATGGGGTCAGGTAGGAGGATCGCACCATGCTCGCTGTTGACATTGAAAATCTTCCGGAAACCTCCCAGGAAGACCGGCAGGCCCGCCGCAGCCTCAAGACCTGGAAGCCTGACAAGGCCGACGAGCAGCAAGACTTCAGCAGTCTCACGGCATACCTTCGCGAGGTCTACCAGGTCGAGCTGCTGACCCGCGAGCAAGAGCGAGACCTGGCTGAGCGCATCCGGCAAGGCGACCAGGAGGCCCGCGAGCGCTTGATCGAAGCCAACCTGCGACTGGTCTTGAGCATGGCCCGCAAGTTCCTGGGAATGGGGCTGAACTTCCAGGACCTGGTGCAAGAGGGCAACATGGGGCTGATGGAAGCGGTCGAGAAATTCGACCCGGACCGCGGTTGTCGCTTCTCCACCTATGCCTGCTGGTGGATCCGCCAGGCCATCAGTCGCTCCATCGCCAACAAGGGCCGCTCCATCCGGCTGCCCGTACACGTCACCGAGATCGTGCACAAATACGGACGCATTTCCGCCCAGGCCTTCAAGAAGGATGGTGAGAAGCCGACCCTCGAGCGAGCCAGCAAGCAGCTCTTCCCGGTCTCTCCCGAGAAGGTGCGCAAAAAGCTCTCGCGCGCCCTCAAGCAAGACCTTCCCCCCAGCGACCCGCGGGTCCAGCAAAAGGTCGTGGAGATGGAGAAGAAGTCGCTGCGGCGCCTGAAGAACATCCTGACCATGGCCCAGGAGCCGGTTTCGCTGGAGACTCCGGTGGGGGATGATACCTCCGACACCCGCCTCAAGGACCTGCTCGCGAGCGAGACGGGCATCTCCTCTGACGCTCTCGACCGGGCCGACTGGGGCTACCTCTTTTCTCTCTTGACCGAGCGCGAGCGGCAACTCCTCGAGCTTCGTTTCGGTCTGGGCAACCAGGAGGTTCGCACCCTGCAAGAGCTGGCCGAAACCTTTGGAGTCAGCAAGGAAGCCGTCCGCCAGCAAGAGGGGCGGGCCTTGCGCAAGCTGCGCTCGCTGATGGCCCGCGAGGGTTGGCTCTAATCCCGCTAACGAAGTCCTTCCCGAATCCGCCGAGTCTCCGAGAAGCGCGGAATGCCTCCGTTTCGATGCAGTAACCCCGCGCCCAGCTCTCGGGCTCAAGAAGGGGACACAGCTGGTGGATTTTTGCTCTGCAGGCGGAATGCCCGGGACTGAAACCGAAGGGAGCGCCCATGGCGCCTGAAGCCCCCCCCGAGGCGGTCGTCCGGCTCATCGAGGTCTCTCGATCCATCACCGCCGTGCTCGATCAAGATGAGCTGTTGCAGAAAATTCTGGCCTCGGCCGTGCTGTTCACCGGGGCCGAGCGGGGTTTCGTGATCCTGATCGACTCCCGGGTCAAGAGCCCGGAAGAGTCGCTGCGGGTCAAAGCCGTCCACCGGATGGACGCCACCGAGCTCGACGAAGAGGAGTTCACGCCCAGCAAGAAGTCCATCCTGCACGCCCTGCGCGCCCGCCAGCGGGTGGACCGGCAGAACGCCCTGGACGAAGCCGACCCTTCCCGCTCGGTCGAGCTCTACGGCCTGCGCTCCATCCTGATCGAGCCGATGATCGTGCAAGAGCGCCTGATCGGCCTGATCTACCTCGATAGCCGCATCACCTCGCGCTTCTCCGCCGGCCACAAAGAGATTCTGCCTTCTTTCGTGGCCCAGGCGGCCATCTGCGTCGAGAACGCCCGCCTCATCCACGAGCGCGAGGAGGCTCTCAAAGAGCAGCACCGCGAGCAGGTCCACTCTCGCGAGATGGAAGCCTGGAGCGCGGCCATGTCGGCCTTCGTCTCCATCGCCTCGCACGACCTCAAGGGTCCTCTCACGGTCTTGAAGAATGGCATCTTCCTCCTGCGCCGGTTGAGCCCGAGCCCGGATGCGCTGCAGGTGCTCGACGACATGGAGGGCTCGCTCAAGCGGGCCATCCGGCTGGTGGAAACCTATCTCGATGCCACCGCCCTGCTCGAGGAACGCGCGCTGGAGCTTTCGCCCACCCCGGTCGAGCTCAAGTCGGCCATCGAGCAGGAGGTGGAGTTCTCGCGCTCCAAGCTGGCCGAGAATCGCCGCGCCCTCTACCCCATCACGGTCGAGGTGCCGGGCGAGCTGAAGGTGCACGGCGACCCCAACCGCCTCGAGCAGGTCTTCGGCAACTTGCTCGACAACGCCATCAAATATTCCCCGGGCGGCACGCCCATCACCGTGCGGGCTCGGGCAGATGGCGACGAGGTCGTGGTCGAGGTGATCGACTCCGGCCCGGGCATCGCGCCCGAGCGCCAGCCGAGGCTGTTCGAGCGCTTCGTGCGGGGCGACACGGGCACCAGCAAAGGCACCGGCCTGGGCCTGTGGATCGTGCGCAGCCTGCTGGCCAGCATGGGCGGCTCCATCGAGCTCGAGAGCCAGCCCGGCCAGGGCTCGACCTTCCGCATTCGGCTCAAGAAAGCCTAGTCCAACAAACGCGCTTCGGCCGCCAGCATGACCAGCGCGATGCGGTCGCGCACCTCCAG
>QWHO01000434.1 GCA_021404945.1 bacterium CPR1 | reverse complement strand
AGTCGCAGGTCGAAGCTCGGGTCGATCCCGGGCCGCGGGGTCAAAGCCATGCGAGCCAGGGGCTGACCATCTCCGAACAGAGCCCGCACCTCGGGCAAGGTCTGAAGGTCGTCCCCCACCAGCGGGCCCGAGAAGCGAGCGAAGGCCGAGACATCCCAGACAGCCACGAAGCGATCGGTGGCTTCGAGCCCGCGAGGGGCCAGCTCGAGATAGGCCAGGGCCAGATACCTGCCGTCCGGGCTGAGGGCCAGCCCCGCCGGCAACAGCCTCGCCGGCGGCTTCGAGCTCGGCAGAGGCCAGCCAATCCCGATCCGGCTTCCCCGTTTGAGGTCGGCCACGATGGTCTGAGCCCGCTGCCCGGACAGGTCGTTGGTGATGGCCACCACCAGATCAGGACTCAAGAAGGCTAAAGCCAGAGGGTTCTTCAGGGCGGCACCCGGCTGGCCAGGGCTCAGGTCCAATCCATTGCGGGCGTCGTAGATGGTCACGCCGGCGGAGGTTCCCACCGCCAGGAGGCCACCGGGATTGAAGGCCATCGCCACCGGATCGCGCTCGAGATGGATGGTGCAATGAAGCTTGTCAGCCTCGAGATCCCACAGCTTCACGGTCTGATCCACCGAGCCAGTGGCCAGCCAGCGTCCTTCAGGGTCGAAGGCCAGGCAGGTCAGCCTGTCCGTGTGCCCGTCCTGCAAGATCAGGGTAGGAGGCTCGGCCATCCCTGGCAGAGCCAGCCAGAGCAAAATGAGCAGCACGAGGAGCAAGTCCAACCTCCCGCAGGCAACCGGGATCGTTCCTGCGAAGTTCGCGCCCATGCCGATCCGCCCTGCTGTGACCGCCCTGGTCCTGGCGGCCCTGGTCACGGGGGTTTTCTGGACGCTGCGCAGCGCCGACCTGGTGCGCCGTCTCGAGCTCACCTTGCTGGACGTCCGCTTCTTGTGGCGCTCGGATCAGGCCCTGCGGGTGGATCCCTGCATCGCTCTGATCGAGTTCGACGAGAGGAGCTACCGGGCCATCGAGCGACATCCGGTCTTCTGGCTCGGCCTCTGGGGTCGGCTGGCCGGAAAGCTCCTGGACAACGGGGCCACCGTGGTTGGGCTGGACGTCATCCCCACCCACGTCGAGCCGTCCGAGTTCGCCGATTTTGCCCGCGTGGCGGTGCAGCACCGCGGCAAACTGGTGCTGATCGCCGCCCTGGACGGGCAGACGCTGGTCCACCCGGCCGAAGAGGTGGTGGCCGCGCTGGGGGCCGAGAACCTGGCCCTGGCCAACCTGACCCGTGACTTCGACGGGGTGGCCCGGACCCAGGCCGTGCAACCCCTCCCCCACCGGGCCCTGGGGCGCAGCAACTGGCCCTTCCTGGCGGCCCTGCTGGCCGAGCGGCAGGCCGGCGTCCGGGCCAGCGAGCCGATGGTCATGATTAACTACCAGAGCCGCAGCCACTTCGCCAGCTACCGGCTGGAAGAGGTGTTGGAGATGACCCCCGAGACGCTGCGCCGCGCCTTCGCTGGCAAGGCGGTGCTGGTGGGCACGCTGGCCCGCTCCGATCAAGACCTGGCCGATACCCCCTTCAGCCTCCGGCCGGCCTCGGATGGGTGGCGCCACTCCATGCCGGGCCTCTGGGTGCAGGCCTTCACGCTGAACACGCTGCTCACCGGCCAGAAGCTGCTCCCGGTGCCACCCTGGATGGGTCTGGGGGCCCTGTTTCTGGCCAACCTGGCGCTGGCCCTAGCGGCCACCTTCTGGCGCGCCCCCCGGGTCTTGCTGGTCTGGCTGGTGGTCAGCCTGGGGGCCCTGCTGGGAGGCTATCTCCTCTTCGTGCTGGCCGGGCGCTGGTTGGAGCTGGCCCCCATCTTCCTGTCGCAGCCTCTCTGCCTGGTGCTTGCCACGGCCGTCCGCCTGCGCTCGGTCGAGCGCGAGCGCATCGAGTTCGAGCGGGCCGTCGAGCGCTTCGTGGCCCCCGAGGTGCTCGACGAGATGCTGGCCGACCCCGGTCTGCGCCGCTCCCAGCTCAACACCCGCCGGGTCGTCACGGTGCTGTTCTCGGACATCAACGACTTCTCCGCCGTGTGCGAGGTGGAGGACCCGGTGGTGGTGGCCCGGATGCTCGACGAGCACTACCAGGAGATGTCCCGGGTGATCTTCGCCCACCGGGGAACCATCATCCGCTTCGTGGGGGATCAATTCATGGTGCTGTTCGGAGCTCCGCTGCCCCTCCCCAATCCGGCCCAGGCGGCCCTGCAGACGGGGGTGGCCATGGTGGAGCGCTGCAAGGAGCTGGCCCAGCGCGGCAAGCCCGGATTCTACGGCCTGAAAGTGGGCATCCACACGGGCGAGATGCTGCTGGCCACCATCGGCAACGACCAGAAGAGCGAGTACACGGCCGTGGGCGACAACGCCAACCAGGGCGCGCGCATCCAGGACCTGACCAAGAAGGTGGGGGTGGCCATCCTGGCCAGCCAGGCCACGGTCGAGGCGGCCGGGCCCACTCCAGGTCTGCGCATCGAGGATCAGGGCGAGCACCCGGTGAAAGGACGGGTCAAGCAGGTCCGCGTTTACGCGATCTCCCGGGAGGGTCCATGAGGCGAGGTTCCAGCACGGCAGACGGCTTTGCGACGACAGGAGCGGTGGATAGCTTGCGACCGATCGCTTTGTGGTTGCTGGTGCTGCTGTTGCTGATCGCGGCCGGAGCCCCCCCGGTGGCCATGGTGAGCGACCTGAAGGGCACGATCCAGGGGGTCGCCCTCTTTGGCATGTTGCCCGCCGGACAAGAGTTGCGGCTGCCCGCTGGAGCCGAGCTGAGCCTCAGCTTCGTGCAGGGGGGCCTGCGCGAGCGCCTCAAAGGACCCTGCCTGGCCCGCCTGGAGCCTACCGGCGTGAAGATGCTCGAGGGCGCCCCTGCGGTCACGATGCGCCCCGCCGAGGGCGAATCAGCAGCCCTGCCCACGGGCCTGAACCTGGACAAGATCGGGGGCCTGCGCCGGGGGGAGTTGCGCTTCGTCAACGACCCGGTCAGCCTGACCTCCCGCCCGGTGTTGCGCTGGGTCAGCAGCGAGCGGTTCCCCGAACTGGAGATCATGATCGAGGAGGCGGGCACCTTCAAGCGGGTGCTCAAGCAGCGGGTGCCTCCCGAGCCAGCAAGACTGCAGGTCGAGCTCTCCCCGGGCAAGAGCTACCTCCTCTCGCTGACGGCCTTCCGCGCCGACGGCTCGCACATCCCCAACGAGCCCCTGCCAGTCTCGCTCCGGGTGCTCTCCAGCCAGGAGACCGAGCGCTACGAGGCTCTCGCCCGAGAGGCCCGGATGGAGCTGCAGGCCCACCCGGAGGATCTGGCCCCCCTCAACGAGTTGCTGGCCGCCTACCTGTCGGAGGAGCTCTTTGGGCCCGCCCTGGATCTGGCCCGCGAGCTGGTCCGTCGGCGCTCGAGCGATGCCATTCTGACCAGGCTGGTGAGTGACCTGGAGGAGCGCCAGCGCTGAGGCGCCGCGCGTTGAATCCTCAGGAAGCGACTTTGTTGGTTGGGCGCGGCGAACCCGTGATGATCAGCGTCATACCCGACTCAGGGGCGGTCTGTTAGCATCGAATTCCTGGACCGAGGAAGCCAGTTACAGCGAAGCAAAGGAGGCTATCATGGCAAGAAACGTTGGAGACCGTTTCGCATGTGAGAAGTGCGGGGCAGTGCTGGTCTACGAGAAAGCCTGCCCGTGTCCTGAGAAGGATACTCATCATGAAATCTGTTGCGGGGAGCAGATGAAAGCCGTTGTCCCCGAACCAGCCAAGAAATAGTCCCCCCTGACCAGCCGCCTGCGCTTTTCTCACGCACCTGTAAGCGTTGCGTGAGGAGAGCGCAATATGATGCGATTTCAAGACCACGTTGACCGGCCGCAAACCCCCATGTGTAAACCCCCATATGTATCGGAGGGAACCTCCGCCACCACAAGATATTGTAGGCAGCCCGGACTTCCAGCACAATATGTTGGGCGTCGCGCAGCCGGAAAACTGTGTCAAGGGGGTTTCCGGCTGCGCTCCTGGTGGACATCCGACCAACGAATGCGCTCGGCCTCAGCGCTTGCGAATCAGGGTCCCCCCGACCACCAGGGAGTCTTTGCGCTCCATGATGCTGCCGACCTGGCGGAGCCCATCCGCCAGGGCGGTCATCTCCTCGGTGTCCTGCTTGAGCAGGGCCGCGCGGGCCTGGGCCAGCTGGGGGTAGGCCCGGGTCTTCAACAGCTCCTGCCGATGCTGCACGCCGGGATAGGTCATCTGGTATTCCATCCGGGCACTGTCCCGGCGCATGCAGGCCACCTGGCTGGTGGTGATCCCCACCAGGAAGACGCCCAACCCGGGAAAGACGCCGTGGGTTCCCAGACCCATGGCCAGCGACACGCCCATTCCTGCCATGGCCAGGACGCCCCCGGCGATAGCTCCCTTCAGGCCCCACCCAGCGATCTTATCGTTCTTCAGGGCTGACGAGCGCCACTTCTCGCAGTTCTCCAGGTCGGTCTTGATCTCGGGCTCCCACTTGTCCACCAGCTCCTGAAAGTGCGTGATGGTCCTGTTCAGACGCTCCCGGCTGGTGGGCTCCGGTGGCGCGCTCGAAGCGCTCAGCGGCATCAGATGCACGGCACAAGATCTCCGTTTCTGGGAAGCAGAGCGCTGCTTGGAAAAGACATGCTTCAACCTTATCCGCAGGCTCTGAAAAAGCTCCGAACGGGTTCACGCGAATTCCGCCGACTGAAGCTTACTTCAGCCTTTTGATCCGCCAGGCCGGCACCCACTCGTCCCACTCGCTACCATAGTCGAGGTAGTGGACGAGGTGGATGCCGTCCTCCTCTTTCACGACCACGGCCGGATAGAGCTTGCCCTTCCACTTCACCTCGACCCTGGTGCCCTCGGGGTAGACGGTGCCGGAGGCGAGCGAGCGGACCTGTTGTGGCTTCTTCCATTCGTCCGAGGCAGCCGTGTCGAATCCAAGAGCCTGCCAGCGGACCAGGACGCGGTCGCCTTCCCTTCGGACCACGCGGGCGGGCCACCAATCGCCCTGGTCCTTCGCCTCCACCCGCTCGCCCTCACCCGGGCCAAGCTGGCGCGCGACCCGGCTCAACTCCAGATTCGTGGGAAAACGGTTGGTGGTCACCACCAGAGAGGAACCCCCGAGAAGTAGAAAACCCGCTCTGTGGCGGGTTTTTGTTGGCAGGGGAGACAGGATTTGAACCCGCGGCCTACGGTTTTGGAGGCAGAAGGCCATCGAGCTAAAACCCTTATGCGGAAAAGGATTGAGGCGAAGGCCAAATATCTGATGGCAGTTATGATGGCAGGTAACCGGGAAGGTGCGCCGAAATGAGCGAGAGTGATTCCGACTTCCAGGAGGTGCTTCGTGGCCGAGAAGACCGAGAAAAAAGAGCGTGGACTCTACGAAAACAAGCCAGGCGAGTGGTGGATCCAGTGGTTTGATGCTGAGGGCCGCCGCCACCGCGAAAAAGTCGGGAGCAAGGCCGCCGCTCGAACCCTCTACCAGAAGCGCCAGACGGAGAAGCTCCAGCGTAAGAAGCTGCCCGAACTGACCCCCAAGAAAGCCCTCCTGGTGGCCGACATGATCGAGAGATTCCGCCCCCAGTGGGAAGCCAAGAAGAGCGCCGCTGATGACCGCCGGTATGCCGCCTATTGGACCGAGGCCCTGGGTTCGCTGGCCGCCAATGAGGTGCGCCCCAGCGACGTGGAGGCATGGCGAGCGAAGCGCCTGAAGGTGGACAAGGTTGCCCCGGCCACCGTCAACCGGGCCGTGGCCTTCTTGAAGCGGGTCTTCAATTTGGCCATTCGGGACGGGCTCTTCGAGGGCGCGAACCCGGTCGCGAAGGTTCGCCAAATCCGAGAGAACAACAGCGTCATGCGCTACTTGAGCGATGAAGAGGAGGCGCTCCTGCGGCCCTGCTGCTCCCCCGAGCTGTGGCTGAAGGTGGAGATCGCCTACCTGTCCGGCCTGCGCCAGGGCGAGCAATTCGGGCTTCGGCGCAAGGACCTTGACTTCAGGGCTCGAGTGATTCACGTTCGTGAGAGCAAGCATGGCGAGAGCCGGACCGTGCCCATGAGTGATCGCCTGGCCGAACTGTTCCGCGCTCAGCTCGATTCTCATGGCGAGGAGTGGGTTTGGCCCGGAGAGGACCCGAGCAAGCCCTACCTCAAGACCTCCTCCTACACGGCCCTTCAGCGAGCCTGCAAGAAGGCCGGGCTCCAGAACTTCCGCTGGCATGACCTGCGACACACCTTCTGCTCGAGGCTGGCCATGGCCGGGGCCTCATTGGCCACCATACAAGCACTGGCCGGCCACAAGACGATCACTGTAACCCAGAGGTATGCCCACCTGTCGCCCGAGCACAACCGGGCCGCCATGGAGCTGCTGGCCCCCCGCCCGAAGCCCGCGCCCGAGCCGCCGCTGCCCTGGGGCGACCCGGAGGCCCTGGCGGAGGTGCTCTGCGAGCGCCTGAGCGAGGCTGACCTGGCCGCCCTGCAGGCTGCCCTGGCCCGCCGGGGCCGACACCTGCGGGTCGTTCGGTGAAGGTTCGCGAAGTCATCAAGAAGCTCGAGGCCGACGGGTGGAAGCAGACCTCTCAGTCTGGCAGCCACCGTCAGTTCGAGCATGCGAGCAAGCCGGGAAAGGTGACCGTGGCCGGGAAGCTCAGCAAAGACTTGCCTCCAGGCACGGCCAACAGTATTCTGAAGCAAGCGGGCCTCAAGTAGGCCTTCTCAGGAGGAAAAATGCAGGTTGCAGTCATTCTGGAGAAGAGCGAGAACGGCTATGCGGCTTATGCCCCCGAAGTCCCTGGTTGCGTCGCGGCCGGGGATACCCGTGAGGAAACCCTGCAGTTGATGCAGGAGGCCCTGGAGTTTCACTTCCAGGCCATGGTTCGCGACAGCGACCCGCTGCCGGAGGTGACCGGGGTGGACTGCGCCATGCTGGACGTGCCCCTGGAAAAGATGCTGGCTGAGCGAAGCGCCGCCTAAACTACCGCCCTGGCGGAGGTGCTCAACCGGCTGACCGAGGCTGAGCTGTGGGCCGCTGGTGGCCTGCTGGGCCGGCGCAAGCGGCACCTGCGGGCCTTGGAGTAGCATGGAAGTCTGGTCTCATGGATCGGTGGATGAGAAGCTGCAGAGCACTCGGGGGAAATTTCTCTTGGACGAGCCTCCTGACCTGCCTATAATAGGAGCCCCAGACAGAAGGGAGACCTCGACTGGCGGCGTTCCCTTGCAGCAACGATGAACTCGAACTTCTGGATAAGCTGCACAAGTATACCCTGTGGGCCGGCCGCTATCCGATGCCACAGAAAGAGGCCGACTTCAGTTGGGAGGCATTCCCGAACGGACCGGAGGGCCCCATGGAATTAGCATGTAGCGGGGACGCTAGGAACGCAATGGTCTTCTTCCGACGTCTGGAACAGCAATTCTTCCCTCCGCAAGAGATGGCGTAGTTAGCCCGTGCGCTCAATGGATGAACGCCACGCGCGAGCCTCCTGAAGCTCGCGCTCACGTCGAAATTCCCGAAGTAGCGCCTCGTCTTCGTGCCGCTTTGCTTCCCGATCCAGACGCTGTTGCCAGCGAGAGTCCGTCACGCCTTGTCAGGGATCGGACGAAATGATCCACTGAGAGATCGTTCGATATGATCCACCCGGCGAGACCTCGACGGAGAGATCGTTCGATATGATCCACCGCCCGGACTTGTCATCCGCGCATCGATTCTAACCTCTGAGTCGTCAGTAACCAACGAGACCTCAACTGGAGGAGTTCGTTGGCAAGAAGGAGACTCAGAATGTTAGACTATCAGGAGATCCTGGCGCAGATGCGCCAGGACGTCAGTGCTCGTGTCATCCAGGACAAAGGGTTGGCGAGCCGCAATACGGTGAAGAAGATCGCCCAGGTGGCCGGACCGCTCGGCTGGCTCGACCCGGGCAACCCTATGCCGAGCCCGGATGAGATCGTGGCCCACCTGGTCAAGGAGCCGCCCGTTCCCGAGCGGGAGTCCACGGTTGAGCCCTATCGCGAGAAGATCGAGGAGTGGCTGAAACAGGGGCATAAGCCGCTGGCGATCTTCAGACAACTGCAGCGCGAGGACAAGCCTTTCCGTGGCAGCCTGGGCGCGGTGAAGCGCTTCATCAAGCGCCTGTCAGTGGCCGAGCCTGAGGCCTATGTGGTGCTTCACTTCGAACCCGGGGAAGCGGCCCAGGTCGACTTTGGCTCAGGCCCGTTGGTACCGCACCCAGCGACCGGCAAGCCCACGAAGACCCACGTCTTCGTGATGACCCTCTGCCACAGCCGCCACCAGTATGCCGAGCTGGTCTGGGACCAGAAAGTGGAAACGTGGCTGCGCTGCCACCGCAACGCCTTTGAGTTCTTTGGCGGTGTCGTGGGCCAGGTCATCATTGACAACCTCAAGTCGGCCATCACGCGGGCTTGCGTGCGCGAGCCGGAAGTGCAGCGGAGCTACGAGCAGTTCGCTCGTGACTACGGCTTCCAAATCAAGCCCTGCAAGCCGCGGACCCCGCGCCACAAGGGCCGCGTGGAACGGGGCGTGGGCTACTTCAAGACCTCGTTCATGCCTTTGCGCGAGTTCCGCAGTCTTGGCCACGGCAACCAGCAACTGCTCGAGTGGGTTCTGGGCGAGGCCGGCAACAGGGTACATGGCACGACCCAGGAGGTCCCGCTGCGGGTCTTTGCCGAGCGGGAGAAGGCGGCGTTGAAGGCACTGCCAGACCCGCGCCCGGAGCTGAGAACCTGGGCGAAGGCCAAAGTACACCCGAACTGCCACCTGAACTTCGAGAAATCGTACTACTCGGCGCCCTACCGGTGCATCGGCGTCGAGCTGGAGGTCCGCGCCGGGGAGCGAATCGTTGAGCTCTACCGCGACCACGAGCTCGTGGCCATGCACCCGCGGGCGGAGCGGCCGGGCAGTTGGCTGACGCTCGAGGAACACTACCCTCCGAGCAAAGTGGCATACCTGCAGAAGACGCCGCGCTGGTGCCTGCGCCGCGCGGAGGACATCGGCCCTTCGTGCCTCGAGTTCATGCAGAAGCTGCTGGGCGACAGGGTTCTGGACCGGCTGGCCGGAGCGCAGGGCGTGTTACGGCTGGCCAGCAAGTACGGTGGAGTCCGTCTGGAGGCGGCCTGTGCGCGAGCGCTGCGCTTCGAGAACATCAGCTGTCCAGAACATCCTGCAGAAGGGGCTCGATCAGGTTCCCGACCTGCCCGAGCGCTCCGGCCAGATGCACTTCGACTTCCCCGAGGCTCCGCGTTTCCAGCGGGACATCGGTGCCCTGCTCCGCGTGGAGGTGGACAATGGCTAACTTTGACAAGTTCCTCCCCCAACTCAAAGCACTGCGGATGTCGGGCATTCTGGACACGCTGGACGTGCGTATTAAGCAAGCCATCGACCAGAAGCTCTCTCACGTCGAGTTCCTGGGTCTGGTGCTTCAGGACGAGCACGAACGGCGCGAGAACAAGAAGTTGCGCTCGAGGCTAAGGAAGGCCAACTTCAGAGGCGACAGGACCCTCGACAACTTCCAGTTCGAGGTGCCCAAGCTCAAGGTGAACCGCTCTCAGGTCTTCGACTTGGCGACCTGCATCTTCGTGGAAGAGCGCGTGAACGTGCTGATCGTCGGCCCGACCGGCGTTGGCAAGTCTCACGTTGCCCAGGCGCTCGGTCACCAGGCTTGCATGCGCGGATTCGACGTGCTGACATTCGACTTCAACAAACTGCTCGGCCACCTGCGTGCCGGCCGGGCAGATGGAACCTACGAGCGGCGGCTGCAGAACTTGCTTCGTCCGGATGTGCTCATCCTGGATGACTTCGGCCTCAAGCCGTTGTCCCCGCCAGCCGACGAGGACTTCCACACACTGGTGTCCGAGCGCTACGAGCGTGGGTCGATCGTGCTGACGTCCAACCTGGACTTCTCGGAGTGGGGTGGCGTGTTCCCGAACCCGGTGCTCGCATCGGCCACAGTGGATCGCCTGCGCGACAATGCCCACCGCCTCGTCATCGAGGGCGAGAGCTTCCGTAAGCCCAAGCCCCACCCGGGCCGCTGAGCTGATCGTCACACGAGAGATGGGCTTCGTCGCGGGGACTTGACCACCGCGCCCCCAACCACGGGAGCCCCTGCGTAGCGGTGGGCGCAAGAACCAGCGCAAAACAAAGCCGATAGGTCGACACACCCAGTGAATCCCTGATGAATATGTGTGTTTACCAAGGAGGTGCGAGGACAACGCCGAAAATCGAACATCCAGGCTCAGAGAAGAATCGAACAAAGTGGATCAGTTGGATCCGATCTCAGGTGGATCATATCGGGCGATCCATGAGAGCCTGGAAGACACGGCAAGAATCCTGGAGCTAACCTTGGCCGAGGTCGAGCAACTGGTGGGCATTGGCCGTATCCCCGTGACGGAATGCTCAGGCCGAACGAGGGTGCCAGCAGGCATTCTCGAGTGGGGAAGCCAGGAACTTCGGCGCGCGCGTATTGAATACCGGGCAGTCCTCGGGGTTCGCCTGCGCGCGCTGCCGTTTCGACTGCCAGCACGCCCGGCGCGAACTGCCAGACGAGGAGTCGGTCGATCCCGATAGCTCGCCCCTAGTGCCCTCTCTAGGAGCCGCCCGGGAGGACCGCTACAGACTGTGGCTGGCCCTACCGGCTGCCGAGCGGGCTCGACCCATCTTTGACAGCAGGTTTGGACAGAACCTAGCTGTCATGCCGCATTGCGGCCTTGATACGGGGACTTTGGCACAACACTCGTTCCGCTACTGGTCCGTCCAAGGTTGAACTCGTGCGGGTGGGCGCACTCCAACGGCCTCAAAGGCTTTGTGAGCTAAACCCTTCAGCTCTGTGCGCAGCAGAAATGGCTTGCCGTTCAGGTTAAGCTTGATTCCGTGAAGCGCTTTCAAGTCTTCAAGCATTTCCGCCCATCGGAGGTTGTCCTCCGGTCGCTCGTCAACGCTGAAGAGGTCTCGCCGCGCGTCGAACAGGGCGGTCTCGAGCGCCTCCTTGTGGCGAGCCAGGATGTCCAGCGTGCGATACAGGTGCTGCACGCGCAGCTTCCAGAACGGCGGAAAGAACACGTTCTTCAGCCAGTGACTGCCGAACAGCACGGGAGCCTAAACTTGTCCAACAGGAACCAAAAACCACTACATCTTGGGCTGTCCCTCGGTCGTGCCTACAAGATGGCAGATGCCCAGGAAGGCCAACTGTCGAAGATGGGCTCGAGTGCGCTGGAGGCCGAGGGCGAGTAAGGGCCCCCAGACCGGTTGCCCAAAGGGAGAGGCGAGGCCAATCTCGAAGAGACGTTCTGCCCTGAAGCACCCCCGATGAAACCCGGGCGCGACGGGAAGGCCGACACAGACGGCTTTCTTCCCGGGTGGAGGAGAGGGAGACTCTGGCCCTGTCGCAGGGTCAGATCAGGGGACAGCCAGCATAAACGCTGAACGCCCGGGCCAGACACCCGGGCGATTTGTTATTTTCATGCCAGACGCTCGAGCATCGCCTCCGCGCGCGTCGACGCCGGCTCAGAATACTTCTGCCCGGTGTGCAAATCGCGAAGGAAGCCCGCGAGGGAATCGGCCAAGCGGAGTAACGGCTCGGATTCGTCCCTTGTTCCAACCCGAATGCTTCGGTATCGGATGCCACGCGACCGGAGAAGGGCGGCGATGGTTGGCCGGGATTTAGGGTCTAACCCGTCAATGATTGGCGTCAGGACCGCCCGGGGCTCGGGATAGCTCTCCGCCGCATCGGCCACTGTCTGAGCTACGCGCCTCTCATAGTCTTTCCCGGGGCCCCAGGACCGCCAGAAGAACCGCCCCAATTCAGCAAGCCCCGGGAGTTCTTCCAGGAAGGCCTCTCGGCTGCGATTGTCAGAACGCGTCCACTTCCGGCCGGTACGCCCGCTTGCATTCTCGAGATCTAAGAACCTGTCCGTAAGATCCTGACGGCCCTCCTGAGATACCCCAACCAGGGCAACCAGGAACAATGTTCCCCCGGTATCCTGGCCGGTTTCGTCCGCGAACATCCAGAGCCGGTCGCTCATCTTCCGCCTCTTCCCGCGAGAATGACCTCAAGCCTCCACACCCAGAACACCTGTTCCGAGCACGAGCTGCCGAAGAGCCTGACCGAGGCCGGAAACCGGCTCGACCTGGGAGCCGACCGTCCCGAGCCCGACCCCGGAGGTAACCCTGTTCGGGGCTGTGGCCCGAGCTGACCCCTGCCCGCGACGAGCTGGCCGAGGTGCTGGCCGTGATCCTGCACCTGGTGGCCGGCCTGGCCGAATCGGAAGGGCCGGGAGGAACTGGCCGGGCTGGCCACCCCCGGGCCGAACGTGGACGAGCATGGCCCCGGCAAATCGACGGGTGGGCTCGGTTCGCCCGCCCCGAGCTGACCATGGTCTCACTCACCGATCGGACCGCCAGAAGCCAGGCATGGGCCTGCAGGGCCCGATACCTCTGGCCGCCGTCCGCGCCGAGCTGCTCGAGCAGCTCGAGGCTCGGGCCGGGTGGGTTCGGCCGGGCGGCAACCATGGCCCGGGCCCGGGAGGTGGCCCATCTCTAGCATTCCCGCCGGCAAATACGCCCCCAAACCCCGCCGGTGGAACTGCTCGAGCGGCCGGGTGCTCGTGAGCCTGCCGCTCCCGGGCGGTCGCTCATGGGCACGGTTCTGCTCAGCCTGCCGCCCGCCCCCGAGCTGCTCGCCCTGGTGGTTCAGCTCTCGCGACAGGTGGCCGAGCTGACGGCCCGCCTGGAGGCGCCCAGGAGGTGACCTGGCCGGGCACCTGGCCCCCGGAGGAATCCGGGGGCTTTTTTACTGCCGAATAGCCGGCTTGAACGAAATAATTCGCCGCACACCTTCCGCCCCGTAGCCACGCCGCTGGTGGCCTCCACGGTATTTTACGGACTACCCCGAAACTCTACCGCAGGTATGCCGATTCCCTACTTCTGGTCGGTGGCCATTTGGTGGCAGTTCTGGTGGCACTTACCCCGCTCAAAAGGACTCTTTTCGACTCACCAGAGAGGAACCCCCGAGAAGTAGAAAACCCGCTCTGTGGCGGGTTTTTGTTGGCAGGGGAGACAGGATTTGAACCCGCGGCCTACGGTTTTGGAGACCGTCGCTCTAACCAGCTGAGCTACTCCCCTGTTTGCGCCCCCATTATAGACAGGCTGAAGCCAGGTTGGCAAGGGCCCAGAGTTACTCGTACCACTCCTGCATCCGGCCGTCGGGGTGACGGACCAGGACCTGGGTGAGGCCATAGCAGGTCGTCCGCAGGGTTCGGGTGCTACCGGGGCCGTACTCGATGGACTGGCGGGCTTCCTCGCAATCGGTCTGGTAGGTGTACATCACGCCGTCCCGGGTGGACTCGCGGTTCCAGCCGGAGCAGAGTAAGATCTCGGGGTAGTCGATACGCGCATCCATCAGGCTGCGCAGAGGAGCGGGATAGCCGCATTCGGCCATGCCGCGCAGCAGGTTGGGCGAGACGTGGCCCGTGGAGTTGTTGTCGAGCAGCAGACTGCTGATGCTCACCGGTTTCATCATCGTCATCATAGCGATTCCCATGATGTCCAGGCCCGTTGCGCATGCGTTGCACGGTTGTTTCCAAAAGGTTGCCGGATCGACAAGTTGTACCGACTGACTGGTGCTCGTCTCCAGGGTCGAAGCTCTGTTCGAGCTCGAGGCGGCGGGGGTCGGGGCAGACGCGCAGGCCCATGCACCAGCTCGCAGCCAGCTTGCGTCCAGCTCAGCCATCATCGCGACGCGTCTGAAGGGCCATGACCAGAAGGTGAAAGAGAGCCCAGCGCAGGGGTCCTCTTTCTTGCAGATCAGACCACTCGCTGGGCCTCAGGCTGCTCGATCTCGTAGATCTCCATGTTGTAGAGGGCGTTGGTCAGATACCCGGGCAGCACCTGGGAGAAATCGCTGCTCGGCTGGCTGCCCGAGGCCATCATCTTGCGCGGATCCTGGAGGAAGGTCTCGTCCTCGCGCTGGGCCCTGGCAAGCTCTTTCTGCTCGCTGAGCATAGCAGCAATGGTCTGCTCATGCTCCATCATGTCCTTCATTTCCTGGCTGTTCTCTTCCACTCCGGCCTGCTGCTCTTCCATGGCGCGCATCTGGCTCAGGCCGCCCTCGACCGTGGCGACCATCTCGCCATCGGGAGGCAGGTCGTCTTTCCAGCGCTCATCTTCGTGGTTCTGCTGTAACTGGAAGGCCTTCTTCTGGGTGGTCACGATGAGTTGCTGCAACTGGGCCTGGATGGCGGGATTGTTCAGATCTGCCGCGTTGGCCTGCAAGAACTGCTGGATGTTGGCCTTCTCGTCCTTGAGGAAGGTGTCTTTCTGCGCCGTCTGCCGCTCGTTGAGAACATTGCGTTTCTTGCTCTCAAAGCCTTCGCGAGCTTCCTTCTGATCGGCCTGCTCAGGACCGGCCTCGACCATCGGCTGACCCTGGTCGTTGACTGCGACCTGAAGCTTGCCGTCCGCTCCCGGTTTGGTGGCGTAGTGGTTCTTGGCAAAAAACTCTTGCTTCATGTCGGCCACCTGTTGCTTGAGGTTCTGACCGAACTGCTGCCGCTGTTGCGCGTGGCCCTCCTGCAGCCGCTGCAGGTTCTTGTGAGCCGTCTCAGGGTAGGGCGGGGGCTCGAAGTTCCAATCGAAGCGCTGGGTCGTGCGGGGGTCGGACCGCTTGGAGTAAATGTCCGACGTCTCGCCCATGGTCTTCCAGAACTTCTTCTCGTTGTCCTTGAGGGCGGCCTGAGTCTTCGCTTGCTGATTGCCGCCGCCAATCGTGTTGATCAGCATGCCTATTCCTAGTACTGCCCAAAACACGAGTCGATCTCGCCTGCCTTTTCCTTTGGAGTCGTAAAGCCACCTTGGGCCCATGTAATACTAACACGCAAAGGCCAGCCAAACAAGGGTTCCTCTACCGCTGGCCGAACAAACCACACAATGGCAAGTCAGCGACGACAAGGTTGGCGCACCCGAATGACTGGATGGCGCCGCTCCTTCGGACGCGTCCGCGACCTCTTCCCCTTGCGGCTGACCGGGGTGCTGGTGGTGGCCCTGATCGTCATCGGCTTTCGATTCATGGGGTTGAGCCAGTCCGACCTGGTGATCCTGATCGCCAGCCTGTGCCTGGCCGCTCTCACGGTCTGGGTCTTGCTGAGCACGATCCTGGCGGCCGTTCTGCTGGCCCGCCGATATCGCCATGCCGAGCATCCGGGCGTCACCCTTGCGGTCATCGAGACCACCCAAGATCTGATCGAAGCCGATCTGCTCGCCGACCGTATCGACCTCGGCATCGCTTTCGCCGGCCACCACGCTGCGGGTGTGTCCGCGTCCGCGCTCTTCACCGAGACGCTCAGCCTCGTCGTGGGTGCCGCCCACCCGCTTCATCCGCGCGTCGCGACGTTCCCGATCGCGGACCTACCCAGCCAGCCACTGGCTTTGCTGAGCCGAGATTTCGCTACCCGCAACTACATCGACGAATTTTTCGCCGCCCAGAACATCTCGCCACACATCGCCATCGAAGCGAATTCGATCAGCGCGCTGATCGAATTCGTACGCCTCGGCACCCTTGCCACGGTGCTGCCGGACGCCATCAC
>QWHO01000019.1 GCA_021404945.1 bacterium CPR1 | reverse complement strand
TCGACGACCTGATCGACGACAAAGTGCCGCTGACGAACTGACGCGGCCTTTCGCAGAGCGCCCCATCCACGGCCCGCGGGTCGGTGTGGGTCACGCGACTGAGCGCGCGCGCGAGCTCGGGGCGACGGTCCGGCCAGAGGCCCACCGGCGCTGCTCGCATGGCCGCGCCGTTGCCGGCCGAAGCCACCCCGCCCGAGCCCCCGAAGGTCCAGCGCAGAGCCGAGCGAGCGGTGGCCATGCCGATTCCGGGCGGCAGCCACCAGAACCAGCCCACCAGACGCCGCCCGAAGGCCCGTGCGGCCTGCTCGGGATCGCCGCCCGACTCGAGCAGGGCTTCCCCCATGAGAACCGATAACTCGGTGTCATCGGAGACGTAGCCGGTTCGACCCAGGAACCGAAACCTGGCCAGTTGGCCGAAGCGGCGCCTGATGTGGGCCGGGGTCAACCCTTCCAGTGGAAAGCCCAGCGCGTCTCCCAGAGCCAGCCCGACCAGACATCCCCGGGCCCGTTCTCGAGCATCCATGCGACAGGAATTCCCGGGCCATGCGAGTATTGCCTCCGGTGCAGTTCAGCCTGATCATCCCCACCCGCAACCGCTGCCAGAGCCTGATGCTGGTCTTGCGCGAGCTCGAGCTCCAGCGCTTTGCTCGCGAGCGCTTTGAGGTCGTCGTGGTGGACGACGGCTCCACCGACGGCACCAGCGAGGCGCTCGGATGCATGCAGCTCAGCTATCCGCTCAGGTCCCTGCGCCAGGAAGGGCGGGGCACGTCGGCTGCCCGCAACCACGCCATCCAGAACGCCCGAGGGGGCTGGTGCCTGTTCCTTGATGACGATGTGCTGGCCTCGCCCGATCTCCTCACCCTGCACGCCGACGCCCACCGTGGCCAGGTGCGCCAGGTCGTGCGAGGACCCGTGATCAACGTGCCCGTCCCGCCCGAGCGGAGCCCTTCCCAGCTCTGGCGCCACTACTCCATGAACTACTTTTGCACCAGCAACGCTTCCGTGCGACGCGAGCACCTGTTCGAGGCAGGGCTCTTCGACGAGAGCTTGGAACGGCTCGAAGACGCCGATCTGGGCCTGCGGCTCAAGCGCATGGGCGTGAAGCGCACCTTCCTATCCGAGGCCTACGTCCACCATCTCAAGCCCCCGGTGCCTCACTCCCAGGCGGTGGCCACCCGGCGCGCCGATGGCCGCTCGGCCGCCCGGCTGCTGCGCCGCTATCCCAGTTTTCGCATGTTGCTGCGCAGCGGGCTGCACCCGGTGAACTATGCGCGCAGCGAGCTTCTCAGCCTTCCCTGGCTGGACCGGGTTCCCGGCCTGAAAGCCCTGGTGGAGGCCCAGCGCCTCGACCGCGAGTATCTGCGAGCCGGGCGCGAGGAGCTTCGCCGATGATCGAGGTCTCCGTGGTGCTGTGCAGCTACAACCGTGTCGCCAGCCTGGAGAAAGTGCTATCGTCGCTGACCGACCAGACGCTGCCGGCCGACCAGTTCGAGGTGGTTGTGGTAGACGACGGCTCCACCGACGGCACCTCCGAGCGTGTCCAGTCGCTGGATCTGCCCTACCGGCTTGTGCTTCGCACCCAGGCCAACCAGGGGCTGGCGGGGGCCCGCAACACCGGCATCATGGCCGCCTCCGGTTGGGTGGTGCTGTTCATCGACGACGACGTGCTGGCCGACCGGCGCCTGCTGGCCGAGCACCTGCGCTCGCACTTCAAGCATCCAAAAGCTGTGGTCAACGGTTGGGTCAACCATGTCGCGACTGCGGTTCGCCCCCAGAAGCGGCGCTTTACGATGGCCGACATCTCCACCTCCTTCTTCTGGACCTCCAACGTGTCCGTCAAGCGCGAGCATCTGCTGGCGGCCGGCCTGTTCGACGAGGATTTCAAGGAATACGGCTGGGAGGATCAAGAGCTGGGGCTGCGCCTGATGGCCCTCGGCCTCAAGGCCCGTAACAACTATAAGGCCGTGGGCTACCACGTCAAACGCCCCCTGGAGAGCACCGACGTCAAAGCAATGTTGCGTCAGGCCGAGGCCAAGGCTCGAACTGCTCTGCTGTACATCAAGAAGCATCCCCGTCTTCGCTCGCGGTTTGCCACCGGAATCCACCCTCCTCGGCTGGTGGTTTACCGGATGAGCACGCTTGGGGGGCTGCTGGAGAAGTTCTGCCGCTCCCAGCTCAAGCTCGATCGCGGTGACGCGGCCGCCAGCCCCCTCAATCCGCTCCAGAAATGGTGTGCCAGAGAGCTGGCTACCATCCATTATTTCCGAACCCTCTCGCGGGGTTGACCTGCCCACCCGCTCGTCCTCGGGCCGGGCTCCTCCACCGGTGAGGCAAGCCCCTTTACCCTGGCGAATGTGCCCGCACCTTGGTCTGGCACATGAGCACAATCTGACGAACGCGCCGGAACTGCGTTCCAGCGCGTTGTAAAGTGCAAGAACAAAGGCCTTGCACTTGAGCACAATCTGTTGGGCGTCGCCCAGCCAGAAAACTGTGTCAAGGGGGTTTCCGGCCGCGCTCCTGGAGCCTCATTCCGGGACCGCGCCCTTGAGAAATCGGGCCTCGTCAGGCACTTTCTGCACCAGCGCCACCCGGGCCTTGGAGGGGGAAGCGTGTTTCTCGCTCCACAATTCGTTGCCCTCATTGTCGATGATGCGGGCCACCCAGGCAAAGGGCTCCTCACGGAGATAGCCCTTCAGAAGCCTGCGCTCGCCATCTTTGTTCTCTTCCCAGATGTAGCATCCGTCCATGGTGGGGCGAGATTCTCGGCTGCCCCACAGGGTTCCCTCCGATGCCGGGAGAAGGTTCCTCTCGTGAGCTTCACCGCCATCGTCCTGGCCGGGGGCCGGTCCAGCCGCGGCGACCATTCCCCGCTAACTCTGCTGGCGGGCAAGCCGCTTCTCAGCCACGTGCTCAAGAACTCCCGGCTACTTTGCCCCAACCAGCTGGTGGTGGGCGACAATCTGGCCATCGGACAGTGGTTGCAAAAGTCGCTCAGCGAGCACCCCCGCGTGAACTGGGTACGTGACTCGCTGCCCGGTTACGGTCCATTGGGAGGGCTCTACACCGGTCTGTGGTCGGCTCCAACCAACTGGGCCGTCTGCACGCCCGGCTACTATCCCCACGTCAAGCAAGCCTTCATGGGACTGCTCTTCGATCTGCGCGAGGGCTACGAGTGCGTGGTTCCGCGCGTGGGCCGCACCGCTTTTCCGCTGTTGGGGGTGTGGTCCAAGCTCAGCATGAAAACCCTGGAGCGCTACTTCGAAAGCGGCGGACGCTCGGGCGACGAGGTGCTGCGCATCGCTGCCGTGCGCTTCGTGGAAGAGCCCGAGCTGCGCAAGGTGGACCGCGATCTTTCCAGCCTGCACCGGGTGCGCGGCCCGGACGATGTCAAGCTCTCTGAGCAGTATCTCAAGACCGGGGGCCGGGTCAGCCTGCCCCCACCCCAGCCCTGACAGGACACCGCCCCGAAGGCGGGGAAACCGCCAGCATGAAAGAGTATCTCGTGTTGTCCATGATCGGCTCGGACCGAACCGGGCTGGTTGATCGCGTCACCCAGGCCATCAAGACCCACCGGGGCAACCTGGAAGACTCGCGCATGGCCGTGCTGGGCGGTGAGTTTGCCATGGTCATGCTGGTCTCGGTGCCCGCCGAGCACCGCAAGAACCTGCTGGCCCAGGTGGGCGAGGTGGCTCAAGAGCTGGACCTGGTGCTCTCTACCAAGCTCACCACGCCGCGCCGCAGCTCCAATGACCTGGTGCCCCTGACGGTACACGTCAAGGGCATGGACCACGAGGGCATCGTGCACGACGTGGTGCACGCTCTGGTCGAGCAGGGCGTGTCGGTGGATGCGCTCGACTCGAGCGTCACCCATGCCGCCCACACAGGAACTCCCATGTTCTCGATGACCCTGCGGCTCTCGGCTCCGGCCTCCATCTCGATCGTGACCTTGCAGAGCAAGCTGGCCCAGGTGGCCGACCAGCTAGCCCTGGACATCGACGTGGAGATGCGCGCAGGGGCGGGAGCGCGCTGAGGGCGAAGTCTTCCCTATGGCTCTGGACGTTCATGACGATCGCCACTGGACTTATGACGACTACTGCCAGCTGCCCCAGGACGGAAGACGCTACGAAGTCATCAGGGGGCAGCTCCACGTGACGCCCGCTCCGCGCACGCTGCATCAGCTTGTGGTGGGGCGACTCTACGAGGCCTTCCTGCCCGTTCAGAGATCCGGTCGCTGCTGGACATTGCTCTCTCCCACCGACGTGCGGGTAGCCGACTGCGACCCCGTGCAGCCCGACCTGATTGTGTTGCGGCGCGAGCAGCGCAAGTTGATCCAGGAGCATTCCATTCAGGGTGCGCCGGCGCTGGTCATCGAGGTGCTGTCCCCCTCCACCCGCCGCCATGATCGCATCACCAAGCTCAACGCCTACGCCCGGGCCGGCATCGAGAGCTACTGGCTCGCCAGCCCCGAAGACGGCACCCTCGAACTCCTGAGGCTCAACCAGGGCAGCTACCAGGTGGCCGCCGCCCTGGGCCCGGGCGAGGTGGCCGAGCCGTCCGACTGGCCGGGCCTCAGGCTGGTGCTGGACGAGCTGTTCGCCCCGCTTCCGGAAGAGTAGCCCTCTACGCCTTCAGCAGACCCACCTTCGCCTTCTGGCCCCTCTCCAGCTCGGTCTCGGCCTGCACAGCCTCGGCCGGCGGCTCGCTCAGCTCGAGCGAGAGGGCCAGGGTTTGCTCCATGATCGTCGCGCGGTGGGCCTGGGCCGCCGCGTCAGCACCGGCGATCCAGACCTTGATGCGGTCGGTGATGGCCAGGTCGGCCTTCTTGCGAAGCTCCTGCACCTGGCGAATCAGGTCGCGGGCGGTGCCCTCGAGCTCGAGCTCGGGGGTCAGCTCGGTGCTGAGAGCCACGATCACGCCGCCCTCTTCCTGGGCGGCATACCCTTCCGGGCTGCGGGCCTCGACCAGGATCTCCTCGGCCAGCACCTCGATCTCCGGGGTCAATCGCACGAGCTGGCCCTCGTGCACCTGGCGGGCGATCTCGCGCGGGTCGGCCTTGGAAAGAGCCTCCTTGATGGCCGGGATCTGCTTGCCGTATTTCTTGCCCATCAAGGGCAGGTTAGGGCGCAGCTGGTAGTCGAGAAAGGAAGCCCCCGGGTCGAGAAATCGCAGCTCTTTGACGTTCAGCTCTTCTTTGATCACGTCCTGGAATCGCTCGAGAGCCTGTCGGTCGCGGGTCGTGGAGGCTCCCACCAGGGCCAGGGCCAGGGGCTGGCGGATGCGCAGGCTGGCCTGGGTTCGGGCCGAGCGGCCCGCCGAGACGGCCTTGATGGCCACCACCGTGTCGTAGACCAGGTCGGGGTTCAACAGGGAGGGGTCGGCCACCGGCCAGTCGGTCAGGTGGACGCTCTCCCTCTGGCCGCACAGGTTGAGATAGATGTCCTCGCTCAGGAAGGGCACGAAGGGCGCCAGCAGCTGGCTCAGCGTCACCAGAGCCTCGTGCAGGGTGGCGTTGGCGTCGGCCTCGCCGTCCCAGAAGCGGTCACGCGACCGGCGCACGTACCAGTTGGAGAGGAGATCGACAAAGCCGGCCAGGGCGCGAGCCGCGCCGGTCACGTCGTAGGCATCCAGCTTCTCACTGACCACCCCGATCAGCTCGTGCAGGGCAGCCAGCAGCCAGCGGTCGAGCGGGCTGCGCTCGGCCGCCGGGCGGGCTCTGGAGCGGTCCACTTTGTTGGCGTTGGCGTTGGAAACGTAGAAATGATAAGTATTCCACAGCGTGACCAGGAACTTGCGACAGGCTTCGCCCACCAGGTCGGCCGAGAAGCGGCGGCTCTGCTCGGGGGGGGCTGAGGTGTAAAGATACCAGCGCAGGCTGTCGGCGCCGTGCTGGTTGAGGATGGTCCAGGGGTCCACGATGTTGCCCAACCGCTTGGACATCTTCTCGCCCTGGCCGTCCAGGATCAACCCGTGACAGATGACGTTCCTGTAGGCGATGCGGTCGAACAGCATCACCCCGAGCTGGTGGAGCGAGTTGAACCAGCCCCGGGTCTGATCGAGGCCCTCGCAGATGAAGTCGGCCGGGAAGGCATTCTGCTCGAAGCGCTCCTTGTTTTCGAAGGGGTAATGCTGCTGGGCAAACGGCATGGCGCCGCTGTCGTACCAGCAGTCGATCACATCCGGAACGCGCTTCATCTTCTCGGGGCACTTCGGACACTGGAACAGGATGTCGTCCACGTACGGACGGTGGGGGTCGAAGGGCGTCTTGAGCGGGGTCAGCGAGCGCTCGGCCAGCTCGGCGAAGGATCCCACCATTTCCTTGTGGCCACAGCGGCACACCCAGATGGGCAGCGGAGTTCCCCAGTAGCGGGTGCGCGACAGGGCCCAGTCCACCAGGTTGTTCAGCCAGTCGCCGTAGCGCCCGTTCTTGATATGAGAGGGGATCCAGTTAATCTCCTGGTTGCGCTCGATCAAGCGCTCCTTGAGGCGGGTGTTGGCGATGAACCAGCTGTCGGTGGCGTAGTACATCAAGGGACTGGAGCAGCGCCAGCAGTGGGGATAACTGTGCAGGTAATCCTCGCGCTTGAAGAGCAGGCTTCGCTCCTTGAGATCGCGGATCACGGCTTTGTCGGCGTCTTTGAACCACATGCCGGCAAAGGGACCGGCTTGCTCGAGGAACTTGCCGTCGATACCCACCGAGTGCACCACGGGCAGGTCGAAGCGGCGGGCCATCTCCAGGTCGTCGGCGCCGAAGGCGGGAGCGATGTGCACGATACCGGTGCCGTCCTCAGCGGTCACGAACTCGCCCGCCACCACCCGATGGCCCGACTTCTCTCCAAACTCGAAAAAACGGAAGGGAGCCTCATAGAAAGCGCCCACCAGGGCCTGGCCGGCGATCCGGGCCACCACCTCGGCCTCCTCCCCCACCACCTTGACTTTGAGGCTCTCTGCCAGCAGCAAGAGCTCGTCGTCCTTTTTCACCACCACGTATTGAAACTCGGGGTGGACAGCGCAGCCGGTGTTGCCCGGCAGGGTCCAGGGGGTGGTGGTCCAGACCAGCATGGCCGTCTTCTCGGGCAGCCCCAGCTTGACCGGGTCGTGGAGAGGGAAACGAACCGTGATGGAGGGATCGCGCACGTCCTTGTAGCCCAGGCCAACCTCGTGGCTCGACAGCGGGGTCGAGTCGTGGGCGCAATAGGGCACGACTTTGTAGCCCAGGTAAATCAGGTCCTTATCCCAGAGGGTTTTGAGCGACCACCAGACGCTCTCCACGAACTCGTTGCTCATGGTCATATAGGCCTCGTCCAGGTCGACCCAGAAGCCGATCCGCTCGGTCATCTCGCGCCAGGCGCCCTCGTAGGTCATGACCGACTCGCGGCACTTCTTGTTGAAGGGCTCGATGCCATAGTCCTCGATGGCCTTCTTGCCCGAGAAGCCAAGCTGCTTCTCGACCTCGATCTCGACCGGGAGGCCGTGGCAGTCCCAACCCGCTTTGCGCCGTACCAGGTAGCCTCGCATGGTCTTGTAGCGCGGGAACAGGTCTTTGTAAGCGCGGGCCTGCACGTGGTGGACGCCGGGCTTGCCGTTGGCGGTCGGGGGGCCTTCGTAGAAGATGTATTCGGGAGCCTCGCGGCGCTGCTCCAGGCTCAACTTGAAGGTGCCAACCTGGCGCCAGTGCTCGAGGATGCGCTCCTCGAGCTCGGGGAAGCGCACCTGAGGATTGACGGACCGGAAGCTGTGGGTCGTGGGCATGGAAAGGCAAACCTCTCGGGATTTGTTCGAATGCAGGCGTTTCTCCGAGGGCCCCGGCAAGTCCCCCTGTCAGGGCGCGCGCTTGTCGTGGCTCAGGCGGGCGTCCCCGGTGATGGGAATGGGGGGCCCGCCCAGCGCCGGCCCCGGCTTGAGCACGTAGACGTTGAGGAAGGCCTTGCAGCGAGCCAGGAGCTCGCGCTGCTCATACCAGTCGGCGGAGGCGTAAGGACGCCGGTCAGCCACCACCCCCTGAGCCCGAATGCCAGCCTGGCGGGCCAGAAAGACGGCCCGGGCCAGGTGGAAACGGTTGGTCACCACCACCGCCGAGTCCACCTGAAAGACCTGGCGGGCTCGCATCATGGTGTCGTAGGTGTTGAAGCCGGCGTGATCCATGAAGATGCGCTCGTTGGGCACACCGTGGCGCACGGCGTACTCGCGCATGGCGTTGACCTCATCGTAGTCGCGAAAACCGTGATCGCCGCTCATCAGCAGGGTGTCCACCCGGCCGTCGCGGAAGAGCTCGATGCCGGCGTCCACACGGTCTTGAAGCACGGGGCTGAGAGCTCCCCCGTCGTAGACTCCGGCTCCCAGCACGATGGCCGTCTGGGCATGCTCGACCGCGGAGGGCTCGGCGAACCCGGCCTTTCCCTGGCGCTCAACCCAGGAGCTGACGGCCAGAGCGCCAAGACCGGCCAGCACCAGGCCCCCCAGACTAATCAGCATGAGCTTTCTGAGCCAACGTCGAAGTCGCACCTCAACCTGAAAAATTCCTGAAAGACAGGTTGTTACCTGCCCTTAACAATGCTGACCCGCCGCTGACGATATCTTGGCCGTATGAGTGGGATCAGGGACATTGGTCAGAGCATCGTCAGCGGATTCAAGGACGCGCGCACCTGGATCGGCGACAACATTATCGGGTCGGATGACTACGCCACCCGGCAGCAAACCCGCACGCGCGATTACGCCGTGCTCGGAGCCGGCACCGGAGCCGTGGCCGGCGCTGCCATCGGCGTGGTCACAGGCTTCAACTCCCAGGGCGCGGACAGGATTCAAGAGCAGTGGGTGCACCGCGACGTGCTCCATCCCTCACTGCGCGGCTACAGCCACTGGGTCCACGCCGACACCTACCAGGATTGTCATACCGAAGGCTATGGCGAGAACGAGCGCGAGGTGTGCGACACCAAGATTCGCGGCTGGTGGCACAGCTACAGCCCCCGCATCGAGCACCGGGACGTGGGCGACTATCAAGAGCCCCGCTTCGTCCATCAGAACAAGTGGGAGCCTCTTCTGGGTGGCTTCCTGGGCGCCCTGGGCGGAGCCGTCATCGGCCTGGGCGTGGGGGTGGGCATCGCGGCCCTTCGCAACGCCCTGGCCAAGGATCCCACCCAGGAGGCTCCTCCGCTGAGCGCCGAGCAGCGCAAGGACCTGTCCGACTTTGCGGGCGGGTCAGCCATCGTGGGCACCGTGGCCGGGGCCGGACTGGGGGCCTGGCTCGGCTCTCGCGCCGGCGCCGCAGAGCTAGGCAAGCAAGAAGTGCATGTTCGCAGCTGGATGGTGCCCACCATGCAGCGCGAGAACCTGGGCTCTATCCCCCACGACTTCTACGAGTACAACTGGGGCTGGGGCTGGCCGTCTTCGGGCTACGGCCGACCCGAGACCGATCCGGTCTACCGAGACGTGCCGGTCTATCAGAACGGCCAGCCCACCTTCCACGAAACGACGCAGGAATTCAAGACCAACCGCTACGGCCCCATCGCGGGCGGCATCCTGGGCGGCCTGATGGGCGCCGGCATCGGCCTGGCCAGCGGCGTGGCCGTGGGCGTGGGAGCCAAGTTGATCGCCGAGCACAAAGCCGAGCGCGAAGCGGGCTCGGAGCCAGTCCGGCTGGCTCACCCGGGCTACCTTGGGATCACCGGCCTGGCGATGCCAGCTGCCTGATCAACGCTCTCGCGCAGGGCGACGATAGAGCCAGGCCCAGGTCAGCAGGGCAGCCAGCCCCAGCCCTCCGGCCACGATCTGATCGCGCGGGCTGAGCAGGGGCTTGTTGGCTTTTGCCGGCTTGCCCTCGAGAAATTCGAGCAAGACCCTGGCGCCCTCCTCGGCCAACACCTCGCGCAGGGCTGCCCCCAGCTCCACCGAGGCCCGCGCGGGAGCCCCGAAGTAGCCCCGGTGAGTGCGAAGCTTGCGCAGGGCCGTCAGCCCCATTTTCTCGGGCACGTGGGGCGGCAAACCCTTGTAGTAGTCGGCCACCAGGTCGGGACGATACTGCAGCATTAAGGCCGTCTCCCAGGCCCCGGCGTGGGTATCGTGGCGCAGATCCTTCCATTCCTCCTCGGTGAAGGCGCGGCCCAGCTTCTGCTCGAGGGGGCCGCGAAAGGCCCCGCTCAAAAAGCGAGCGATCAGGGGCAGACAGGGCGCCGTGCAGCGCAGCTGACCCCGAAAGCGCCGACAGACGGCATTCAGAGCCAGCCCCTGCGAGACCGCCCCGTGAGCCGACATGAGCGCCACCCGGCGTACCCCTTCGCGCTCGAGATAGCGGACCAGCTCGCTCAAAGCGCGGGTCAGGGTGGAGGGAGCCAGACGCAGACAGCCCAGGTCCTGCAGCACGCTGGAGCCGAAGGCGTAGACCGGCAGCAGCACGACCTCCAGCTCGGCTCGCTTCAAGACCAGTCGCTCGGCGATGTCGCTGCTGAAACCCTCGGTAAGGAACCAGTCCACTCCGCAGGGCAAATGGGAGCCGTGGTCCTCGATGGGCCCCAGCCCCAGCATGAAAAGCGCATTTTGCTGAGCCAGCTTGCGGATTTTTGCCCAGCTCAGCTCTTGAATTCGGTGCACGGCCATGCCAGCCACTTCCCCTCCAGGGCTCATTCCCCCTGGCCGCGAAAGGGCCCGACCATGACCGAGAACCTGGCCCTGCTGACCGACTTCTACGAGTTGACCATGATGGGCGGCTACCACGCCTGCCACAAGATCGATCAGCGCGCCGTATTCGACCTCTACTTCCGCAAGATCCCCGAGCAGGGGGGATTCTGCCTGGCGGCCGGCCTTCAGCCGGCTCTGGAGTATCTCTTGAGCCTGCGGTTTACCAACGATGATCTGGACTACCTGAGGGCCCAGAAGCTCTTCCCAGAAGGCTTCTTGGACTGGCTCAAGGATTTCCGATTCCGGGGCAACGTGTACGCCCTGCCGGAAGGCTCGCTGGTCTTTCCCGGCGAGCCACTGCTCCGGGTCGAGGGCACCCTGCCCGAGACCCAGCTCGTCGAATCGCTGCTGCTCAACGTGATCAACTTCCAGACGCTGATCGCCACCAAGTCAGCCCGGGTCTTCGAAGCCAGCGGCCAGGGGGTCATCCTGGAGTTTGGCCTGCGCCGAGCTCAGGGCGTGAACGGAGCCATGGCCGCCAGCCGGGCTGGCTACGTGGGGGGAGCCGTGGCCACCTCCAACACCATGGCCGGCAAGAAGTATGGGATTCCCGTCAAGGGCACCATGGCCCACGCCTGGGTGATGTCGTTCAGCAGCGAGTTGGAAGCTTTCCGTCAGTACGCCGCCACCTATCCCAACGATTGCACTCTGCTGGTGGATACCTACGATACCCTCTTGAGCGGTGTTCCCAACGCCATTCAAGTCGGACTCGAGCAGCGAGAGAAAGGGCTGAGCCTGCGCGCCATCCGGCTCGACTCGGGCGACCTGGCCTACCTCAGCAAACAGGCCCGGGCGATGCTGGATCAGGCTGGCCTGACCGAGAGCCAGATCGTGGCCTCGAGCGACCTGGACGAGTTCCTCATCGCCGACCTGCGCGCCCAGGGAGCGCGCATCGACGTCTGGGGCGTGGGCACCAACCTGGTCACCAGTAAGGGCGAGCCCGCCCTGGGCGGGGTCTACAAGCTGGTGGCAGCCGATGAGGACGGCATCATGGTGCCGCGCATCAAGGTATCCAGCAACCCCGCCAAGATCACCCTGCCAGGGATCAAGCAACTCTATCGCTGCTTCGGATCCGACCAGATGGTCCACGGTGACGTGCTGGCCATGCACGATGAGAGCGTTCCATCCCAGGGAGCGATGCGCAGCCACCACCCGCTCTATGCTCACATCCGCCAGGATGTGAGCGGGAGGTGGGAGCCCATGTTGATGCAGGTCGTCAAGGCGGGCGAGCTGTGCTGTGAGCTCCCCAGCCTGCACGAGGCTCGCCAACGCAGCCTGACGAGTCTGGCCTCGCTGCGGGCAGAGCATAAGCGCCTGGTCAACCCCGACATCTACTGGGTGGGCCTCTCGGAGGGGCTCTTTCAGCTGCGTCGCGAGCTTCTCAGCCGCACCCCCGCGCCGAAGCAAGTGTGATGCATTCATCGACCCGATGCGCTGTTATCGGGGCCGGCATCGCCGGCCTGACCTGCGCCTACGAGCTGAAGCAGGGTGGGCTGTCGGTGCACGTTTACGAGCGAGATCCGACCATCGGCGGGCGCATGGGCACGCGCTGCAAGCACCATCTGGCCTTCGACGTGGGGGCCAACTTTCTGGTGCGCGCTTACACTTCGGTCCTGCAGCTCGCGGACGAGCTCGGCGTAGCCGTGCGCTGCGCCAGCCCGGTCGAGCAGGTTGTCTACCGCGGTGGGCAGCTCTATCGGATGAACATGACTTCGATGCGAGACGTGCTCCGGCTCAAAGGGGTGCGACTCTGGAGCCGCCTGGAGCTGATGGCCTGCGTCATTCGCCTCAGGTTGAAGCATCGCCAGGCACTGGACTTTTTCGACCTCTCCAGCACTCCCGACGAGCTCAACCACGAGGACGCCTACAGCTATGCCCGGCGGGAGATCAGCCAGGAGTTCGCGGATTACATCCTGGACGCTTTCCACTCTTGCATGATGTTCTCACGCTCCACCGAGGCAAGTGCAGCGGCTTTCGTGGCGCTCTTGAGCATGATGATCGATCCGAGCTTCGATTTCAGCATCCTGCACACCGTGGGCGACATGCAGGCCATCCCTGACGCCATCGCCGGCAGCGTGCCGGTCAGCACCGGATGCGCCGTCACGGGTTTGGAGCCAGACGCCAGGGGGTGGCGGGTCACCACGGCCGGCTCGAGCCAGGTTTACCGGAACGTGGTGCTGGCCACCACCGCCGGGGCCGCCCACAGCTTACTCTCCCGGGGGCCGACCGCGGCCCGGGAGCTGGTCCGCGCCACCCGCTATGCGACCACCATCAACGTCTCATTCCGGGTGCCGCGCAATATTCTGGGCCGGGTCCACTGCTTTTATATTCCCTACGTCGAGAACCAGGTCGTCTCGGAGCTCACCAATGAGTCGCTCAAGGGCGAGACGACCACCCACGAGGGATGGTCCTTGATCAATGTGGGCCTCCACGAGTCGGCTGCCCGAGAGCTGGTCGAAAGGACGGACGGGGAAGTGTTCGAGCTGGTCAAAAAGGAGCTGCTCTCGCTCAAGCCGGGCCTGCACCTGGCCGAGCCCTATGACCTTCAGCGCTGGCCGGAGGCGATCCCCAAGTATGACTGTGCGCAGATCGCGCGGGTGCGCTCGTTCCAGGAGGTGGGCCAGGGAGAGGGGGGTCTTTATCTGTGCGGGGACTACCTCAACGCGCCCTGGATCGAGGGGGCGAGCCGCAGCGGGCGCAAGGTGGCCCGAAGCATCCTAACCCTGGCCTCTCAGGTGCCGCAGTAGGGTTTCGGTATCGGGCGTCCGGCGAGGGTCGAAGAAGCGATCTCCGGTCAGCTCCATATAGAGCTGCATTCCCGTCCCGACGGTCCCGTTCACGCCCGGATAGCCGCTGGCGGCGTTGCACCAGAAGAAGTTCTTCCAGGGGGTCCTGGAGCGCAGACGGCCCGGTCCGAGGTTGGCGGGAGTGAGGTGCTGGCCGTAGGCGTGCCCGCGGGGCGCCCGACAGTAGTCCTCGTTGGTGGTGGGTGAGCCGGCCACGTGCAGCACGATGTGCTTGCGCAAATCGCTCACGTGGTGCTGCTCCACCAGGTCGATCAACCGGTTCTGGACCTCGTTCTTCTTGCGCACGTAGGCTTTGTAGTCACTGTCGTGGAGCTGGCGAAAGAAGTCGTAGTTAGCCCCGGTAGCCAGCTCGAGGATCTGGGTGCCGGGGGGGCAGGTGCCTCCCTCGGGGGTGTGCAGGCTGGGCGTGGCCATGAAGAGCCAGGGCCTGCTCCAGTCCTGGTTCATCGCCTCCTCCCAGGTCTTGTTCAGATCCCACTGCTCCAGGTGCCAGGTGTTGTGGCGGCCGAAGCCATAGTCGCGCAGGTCCAGGCCGCGCACGCCCAGGTAGACAGTCAGAGCGGTCCACGAATAGTCGTACTCGAGCGGTTTTCGCCAGGAGGCGGGGAATTTCTCCCGGCCGATGATCCCGGCCATCTTCTGCGGGTCGGCGTTGCACAGCACGGTGGGGGCCCGAAAGACCTTGCCGTCAGCCGTCACGACGCCCTCCATGCGGTCGCCCCGCGTCTCAAACCCGGTGACCTCGGTCTCATAGTAGACGTGACAACCCTCGTGGGAGGTGATGAGCTCCATCAGGCGCTCGATGAAATACTTGAAGTGGCGTCGGGGGTAGTAGGCGCCCCGGTTGTAGCCGGAAAAAAGACCGTTGTAAGCCAGCACCGACAGATCGCGGGGCGGGCACATGTAGTCGCCCGAGTTGGCGCTCAGCACGGCCTGCGCCTCCTGGCTCAGACCACACTCGTTGAAGACCTGCTGCAGGGTCTTGCGGTGGTAGCCAATCAGCGTCCGAAAGCGCCAGCCCAGAGTGGGAACGTGCCACCAGCGGATGGTGTCGGGCAGCTGGGCAACCTCGACGCTCAAGCGGTCGAGGATGCGGGTAAAGCGTCGCACGCTCTCGCCCTGGCCCGGGTAGGCGGCCTCGATGTTGGCCGCCAGCCGGTCGTAGCCACATGGGATGGCCACGCGCTTTCGGTCGGGCAAGATGACGTGGTCGTAGCCGTCCGGGTTGAGCTTCTCAAAGAGGATGTCCTGGCTGAGCCCGAGCTTCTCGAGCAAACGGGTCACTTTCTCGCCCGGCCCGCAGCCCCAGATGTAGTGGATCTGGGCGCAGAAGTGAAACTCGCCCATGCGGAACGAGTGGACGTAGCCGCCGGGAAGGTCGTGCGCCTCGAGCATGCATACCCGCCACCCAGCTCTGGCCAGCAGGGCAGCAACGCTGATGGCGGCCATGCCGGTGCCAACGATCACGACGTCATATCTGGGATTGGACTGGTAGAGGCTGTCCTGGCGCTGATGCGCCTCGGGACTCAGCGCTCCGGTGCTCTTTGCCTTCATGGGCCTTTCCTACGAGGCTTCCCTGGACGTTCCTGGGGGAAAGGCCATCTTGTGGTGGCCCCGAGGGCGCAGCCCTCCGACACCACATGGGAGTTTGCGGTTTGCCTCCCAGGAGCGCAGCCGGAAACCCCCTTGAACAGATTGTGCTGGAATTCCGGCCACCTACAATATCTTGTGGTGGCGGAGGCGGGGGTAGGGGCCCCCGAGAGCGCAGCTCCTCCGACACCACAGGGGGGTTTGCGGCCGGACTTCTAGCCTCGCACGGGCGGGCCGGGTGGAAGCATTCTTGCAGACGTGGAACCGGGCCCCTCAGACTTCGAGCCGCTGGCCTCGCCAGCATTGGCCTCATCGGCTGGGCGACTATCGGCCTCGGCGGGAACGGAAGCCTGGCTCGCTGATGGGGCGTGACCATCCTGACTGACCACCGGGCCGGGTACCGGGGCCTGGCGCCTGTCCGGGGGAGCGACCAGCTCGACCAGGATATCGTTGCCCTCCACCGTGAACTTGGAGAAGTCGAAGGCTACCTTGAGCCCGGGTGGGATCCGCTTGCGAGGATTGATGTAGATCACATCGTCCACGATGCGTACAGCCTTTTCGCGAGCCAGCTTCCTGTTGGCCACGCCCAGAATCTGCGAGCGCAGCCAACCGGGCATACTCAACCCACCCGCCAGCGAGAAGCGCTCGAACTGCACCATCAACTCCTGGCCGCTGACCGCGAAACGAAGGTCGACCGCGAAGTTGAAGGCCAGAATCTTGCGCACCGTGCCGCTGATGGTCAGCCGGCCCGGGCTGAGGCTGAGGGCGAAATTCTCGACCAGCGAGGGGATCTGATCGCGCATGGTTTCGATAGCCCGGGTCAGGAAGGAGCCAAAGACCCGCACTTTGAGGCTCTCCACCACCACCGTGGCGGCCTCGACCGCAGCCTTCATGTCCTTGCCGGGCACGAAATCGTCCAGCCGAACGGAAACGTCCTCCACGCGCACGCACTCGAGCTCGCCCAGGCGTACCTGCTTGCTTTGCAGTGCCGCCCGAACCGGCAACGCCGGACCCACCATCTGACCCAGACCAACAGTGGCCTCCTGCACCACCACCCGATCCACCAGCCGCCCTCCCCTGGCGGCCAGACTCTGACCCAGGAAGGAAGCCAGACGAGGCCACAGCTCGGGCATCAGGCGCAAAGTCATGGTGTTGAGCCGTGCCTGAAAGCCCACCAGGGCCTCGACTGGATTGCCCCTGGGAGGAGCGGTGGGCAAGCCGCTGAGATGGGCCAGGACCTCTTCGAAGAGAAGGCCCTCGGCCTGCTCGTGGCGCAGGTGAAGGGCCGGCGCCTGGAGACGAATCTCGGCCCGATCTCCGGTGGCGGCCAGGTCAATCTGCAGCCGCTCCAGGACCAATCGGTTGATCAGATTGAGAGCCCGTCCCAGGTCGGCCGGCATCAGGCCACCTTGCTCGAGGCGCTGGTGTCGCCGGAGCCTTTGGAGGTGTCGCTGCCCTTGGAGCCTTCGCCGCTCTTGGAGCCCTCGCTCTTGGAGCCTTCGCTGCTCTTGGAGGTATCCTCAGGCTTCTTCTTATCCTTCCCGCCTTCGTCGGTCGAGCTCGTGGAGCTGCTCGCGCTGCTCTTATAGTCGGTAACGTGCCAGCCGCTTCCCTTGAACTGGATTCCCACGGGAGCGATGATTCGCCTGAGGGCCTCTTCCCCGCAATGCGGGCAGGTGGTCAAACGCTCGTCACTGACCTTCTGCAAAGCCTCGTGCAGCTCAGAGCAGCTCTGACAACGATACTGATAGATCGGCATGGGAACGCTTCCTTTGTTTAAAGTTCAATCTCGCCGTGCTTGGTCAGCACCAGGTCGATGGCATGCTTGTTCACCGAAACGAAGTCGGCCGCGTAGAGCAAGCTGTCTCCCGTGAGCGAAAACACCTTGGCGTTGGTCACCGGAATGAAGTCGCGCACCCGGATGTTCAGCTCGTCGGACAACCTTGAGTCCAGCAACAGATAAACCTCACCCTCCACCTTGTGGTTGCGGGTGAAGATCACCACTTCCTTGCGTTCTTTTGGTATCCGCAGCGACATTCGCGAATCGGCCTCAAGCCACCTGGGATTATAGTCAAGACTCCCCGGCTCGTCAATCAATGGGGTTGACAGCTCTCAAGCCCCCCCGTATACTCTTCGGGCAACTCCAATCGTTGCCGCAGACAGCAGGGGGCGCAAGCCTCAATCAGCCTTCGGGCTACCCTGCCGAGGTGACGTCACGAATCAACCGCGGCCAATCGGCCGAGGGGCCTTATGACGTTTCCAAGCCTCCGTCTGCAACGGAGGCTTTTTCGTCTGCATCGACTGCAGAAGGGAGGAACCTATGCCAACTCATGCAGAGGCGATGAAGCGCAAGACCGAGAGTCTCGACGAGCTCCGCAAGAGCTTCAAGGAGGCTACCATCGCCGTCTTCGCGGACAGCCGCGGCGAAGCCGCCGGGATGACCGTGAAGATGATGACCGAGCTGCGCAAACGTCTGCACGAGCACAAAGGCGAGTTCAGGATCGTCAAGAACACCCTGGCCCTCAAAGTGGCCAGGGAAATGGGGATCCAGGGCCTGGAGGAGCACCTTCAGGGCCCCACGGGCATCGCCTTCGGCTACGCTGACCCCGCCGCCATCGCCAAGACGCTCCTCGATTATTCGAAGGAGCAGAAACCAACCAACCTGCCCCGAGTCAAGGGCGCAGTGCTGGAGAACAATGTCTACGACGCCAAGAAGGTGCAAGACATTGCCAGCCTGCCCTCGCGCGAAGTGGTGCTCGCTCAGCTGTTGAGCATGATCATCGCACCCCACCGCCAGCTCATGGGCATCATCAACGCCCCTGGTCGCAGCATGGCCACCGTCATCGACGCGTGGCGCCGCAAACAAGAAGAAAATTCGTAGGAGGACAACACCATGGATAAGACCGCTCTGATCGATGCGATCTGCAACCTGACCCTGATGGAAGCCGCCGACATCGTCAAAGCTCTGGAAGAGAAGCTGGGCGTGTCGGCTGCCGCTCCCGTGGCCGTGGCCGCCGCCCCCGTCGCTCAGGCCGAGGCCGCCGTCGAGAAGGATACCTTCGATGTCGAGCTGACCTCGGCCGGCTCCAACAAGATCGGGGTCATCAAGGTCGTGCGCACCGTCACTACCCTGGGCCTGAAGGAAGCCAAGGACCTGGTGGACGGCGCTCCCCAGATGATCAAGGAAGGCTGCTCCAAGTCCGAGGCCGAGGAGATCAAGGCCAAGTTCGCGGAGTCCGGCGCCACCATCACCCTGAAGTAATCCCTCAGGGCTCGCCCTTTGAAAGCCGGGTCGGTCGACCCGGCTTTCTCCTTTAGAGCGAGTCTTCTGGCCATGCCTGGGAGGGAGCAGCAAAGCGGCTGATCCACCCAGGAGCTGGCGAGGCCCTGGCCAGGAGAGCCGGCAGGGACCGCCAGCACCGGCTTCCAACTCAACAGCATGTCCTTCGAGCGGATTGTGACCAGGCAGCAGAACCTTCAGGCTCGCCACGAGATCCACCAGAATCAGCAACTGCTCGAGCTTCTCACCATGAGGGTAGACGGCTATCAACCCGGCTCGGTTGCCCTGCTCGGACAACTGGTGGAGGTGCTGGTCACAACTCCCCTGGCCGTTGAGCGCTGGAGACAGCTCTCACGCGAGGGCCAGCGACTGCTCGAGCGCGAAGTGCGCGGTGAGGCCCTGGCCGGGGAAGTGGACTTCTTCCTGGCGGCCATCCGAGAGCTCCTGGTGCCCCCAGAGCCCCGTAAGGAGCCTGCCTACCGGGACTACTGCCCTCCAAACACTCCCGCCCGCCTGGTCAGGAAGGTGGACGACTGGCTCTACCGCAGCCCTCAACCGTCTCTGGCCGATCTGACGGCCCTGCGGGAGCAAGGTCTCAAACTGGTGGTCAACCTGCGCCAGGAGAGCGAGCAGAGCGCCGAGCACTGCCGGGAGCTGAGCCTGGACTACCATTTCCTTTCGGTTCCCGACCAGTGCGTTCCCCAGGTCGGGCAGGTGCTCGACTTCCTCCGTCAGGTCCAGGCCCGTGGACCGGCTCTGGTGCACTGCTGGGCCGGCCAGGGGCGAACCGGCGTCTTCGTCGCATGCTACCGATTGGCCCGAGGAATCGAGTTGGAAGAGGCGGTCGCCCTCAGCGATCGGGAGGCAGTCACGCGAGGCATGCGCGAGCACCAGCGCGAGTGGGTCCGGCAGGTGGCACCCTCCATCCCGCGCTTCCCCGAGCAAGCCTCTGAAGAGTCGAATCCAGCCCGCCCCTGAAGGCGAGGCTCACCTCTTGCGGTAGGTTGCGTGCAAACCCTGGAAGGCCCTCTGGGCGGACTTGTTTGTGGCGGCTCCCGTGGGGTCGAAGAAGCGCCATTGACCATCAGCCTCCTGATACTCCACCCAGTAGTGGCCGCCCGTGTAGCTCTTGGATCGGACATCCCCGAGAACCAGCCGGGCCTGAACTCCCCGCTGGCGGAACTTCTCAATGGCCACGTCAGCCAGGTCTTTGCAGTTGCCCGCGCGACTCCCCTCGGTCCGGGCTACCGACTTGCGCTCATTATAGTAGAACTCGTACTTATAACCGGCCATTTCACGGGCGATCTCCTGGGCGGCCTGGTTGCTCGAGCTCGGGCTCTGGCCCACGCTCTCGGCGCGCGTGGAGCCCCGATCTCCGGCTTGTCCAGCACTCTGGTCTTGGCTCGGGGCCGGTCCAGAGCCCTGTCCCAGGCTCTGGTCCGGTGCCCTCCCGACCCCGGCCAGCCCGCTCATGAGCCAGGCCAGTTCTTGCAGCAGAAGCCGCCGGAGCAGGTTCTGGGCGACCTGGGGCAATTCGGCCCCGGACATCAGGCCCAGCCGGGTCAGGCCGGCCGTCGGACCGGCCAGGCTGGGGCCGGCAAGGGGAGAAGTGGAGCTGGAAGAGATGGCGTCGATCACCCTGAGCATCGGGACTTTACCTCCTGCTGATGAGCTTTCTGGTCTCAGCATAGGCGATATCACCGGGAACGGTGCCCCGCGAATTGTTGCATTTCTTCGAGAGATGTTGCCGGCAATGAAGGGCTCCAAATCATCGACCGACCGCTCCATCGGAATCATCCTTCGGGCCTCGCTCTCTAAATGGACCCTTTGGGGAAGGTCTTTTGGCACCGCATGGGAACTGTGTGAAGCGTGGAACCGAGGCAGTCGCTGGGCAACTACCGGCTGGTGCGAGAGATTGGCCGCGGGTCGATGGGGACGGTTTACCTGGCTCACCAGGAGTCGCTGGGGCGAGATCTGGCCATCAAGGTTTTGCCGGCCGAGCTGACGCGCGAAGCTGATTTTCTCGAGCGCTTCAAGCGTGAGGCTCGCATCGCGGCTTCCCTGCGCCACCCCAACATCATTCAGGTTTTCGACGCCGCCGAGTCAGACGGCTGTCACTACCTGGTCATGGAGTATCTGGGTGGGCGCGATCTGCGCGAGTGCCTGCAACCCGGCGTCCCCTATGGGGTCGAGGCGACTCTGAAGCTGGTCGATCAGGTGCTCAGCGCTCTGCAGCATGCCCACGAGCACGGCGTGGTGCATCGCGACGTCAAACCAGCCAATGTGCTGGTGGCCGAGAACGGCATGGTCACCCTGACCGACTTCTCCATCGCCCACTGCCGCGACTCGGTCCGCTTGACGCGCACCGGGATGATGGTGGGAACCCCAGAATACATGGCCCCAGAGCAATTCGAGGGCGAAGGTGTGGATGCCCGGGCCGACCTCTACGCCACCGGGGTCATCCTCTACGAAATGCTGACCGGAGTGCAGCCCTTTCGAGGCCAGACCACCCCCGAGGTGATGAAGGCCCACCTGTTCAAGCGGCCCCAACCGCCCGGAGAGCTGAATCGCGAGGTCTCCCAGGCGGTCAGTCAGGTGGTGATGCGAGCCCTCGAGAAGGACCGGGAGGTTCGCTACGCCAGCGCCGGCGAGATGCGCGAAGCCCTCAAGCAAGCAGCCGGTGAGCCGGCTGGCAATGCCCTGGAGCAGTTCCTGGCGGCGGTCGTCAGCGGTCGGGTCAGCATGGACGAGGCCATCGCCGCCCACTCCAAAGTCAAGCAAGCCATCGACCAGGGTTTTCGGCGCGTGCTTACCGTCATGTTTGTGGATCTGGCCGGCTCGTCCAAGCTCAAGACCCCTAACCAGACCTTTCACGCCGATCAGGCTTTCCGCGCTTACCGCTCCCTCATCAACGGCGCGCTCGAAAGCAACGGCTGCCTCTCCTACGATTGGTCCGGCGATGGGGCCATCTGCCTGTTTCCAGAGCCTGCCCCGGCTGTGCAGGCGGCCGTTCAGATCCAGCAGAAGATTGCCCAGCTCAACGCCCGCAGCCAGTTGAGCGGCCTGTTGCTGGCGCGCATCGGGATCAACACGGGGGACGTCTATCTCGACCCGCGCCGATCGCTGGGAGAATTCGCCAGCCGCACCGTCGATCAGGCCGGACACCTGGAGAAGGACTGCCCACCCGGCTCTATCTACCTCAGCCAGGCCACCGCGCAGGCGGTCTCTTCTCTGTGCGTCCTGGAGGAAGTGGGGCTCAATCGCGACCAGGTGCTGGTCTACCGGGTGCAGATTCCAGACCTTCCCCCGGAAGCGGGCAGCACCCAGATGTTCTGTGCTCGATGCGGGACTGGGATGCCTCGCGAGGCGCGCTTCTGCCCGGCCTGCGGGCTGGCCACGACCTCCGCTGCGGGCTCGGGCGGTCACTCTGCTTCCCCTCGGCCCTCGGGGTCGCTTTCCGGAAATCCTCAACCCGCTCCTGCCCCATTGGTCACTTCCCGGGTCCAGCCTCCCGTGGTCGCGAATTCCCCTGGCGTGCAGCGGGCCGAGCCGTCCGATTCCGCCTCGCGGGCCCGGCCTGCCCCTGGCCCTGCCGACTCTGCCTCCAGATCCCAGCCCATTCTCCCGCCTCCCCCCTCGGAATCGGGTGCAAGCGCCCCTCGGCCGGCCCCCCCTCTGCCTCAGCCGGCCACCGCCACCGCTTCTCCTTCCGGCCGCCCGTTGGCGCGTTTCCAACTCTGGTGGGGCTGGACTTGCTATGCCATCTTCACGGTGGCCTTGCTTCTGGGGGTAGGACTGGCCAATCCGGTGATCACCGGCACCGGCCTGATCGCTCTTTCTTGCATGCACCTGGTGGCGCTGGGCAGCGGGGTGCTCAGCCTGGTCTACCGTCGCTGGATGACGCTGGCTCAGATCGTGGGCGCCTTCCTCTTCTTTGTCCTTCTTACGGGGGCCGTCTGGAACGTCCACCAGGGCAGGATGACACCGTGAACTCGCCCCTCTTTGAGTCCTCCGAGAACGTGGCTTCGCGGCGGCCGCGCATCCGCGTGGCGGTGGCTCTGGTCGAGCATGGTCGGGTGCTGCTCGTGCGTCACGTCAAAGGTGAGCGCACCTACTGGCTCTTACCCGGCGGAGGGCTGGAGTTTGGCGAGTCGCTGGCCGACGGGGCTCGCCGCGAGATGCTGGAGGAAACCGGGATCATCGTGGAGGTCGGTGACCTTCTGTTTGCCGCCGAGACGCTTCCCCCCGATCGATCGCGCCACCTGATCCACCTCGTTTTCGCGGCCCGGCGGGCCGGGGGCGTGCTGAAGGTGGGAGAGGAACCCCGTCTGGCCGAGGCGAAGTTCGTCGACACTGAACAATTACGAGATCTCGTTCTCCATCCACCCATGAAAGAGCCCCTGGCGGCTCTGCTGGTGGGAGGGGTCCATCCCCCCACTTCCTTTCTGGGCAATCTCTGGGTAGACTGAGACTCTCGAGGAGGTTTGACCGTGGGTAAAGTAGCGCAAGTTTCCGAAGCAAGCTTCCAGGCCGAGGTACTCGATTCCGAGCTGCCGGTGCTGGTCGATTTTGGGGCCGACTGGTGCGGGCCGTGCAAGATGCTCGAGCCGATCTTCGAGGCCGTCTCAGAGAGCTATCAGGGCAAGGTCAAGTTCGTCAAGCTGAACACCGACGAGAACAAGAACATCGCAGCCAGGTACGGTGTGCGAGGCATTCCGGTATTGATCATGTTCCACAAGGGCCAGCCGGTGGACAAGAAGGGCGGCTTCATGCCCGATACCGAGCTGACCCGGTTCATCGAGAAGCACCTCAGCCAGGTCGGCTGAGCCTCAGGTTTCGATGAGCAAAGGGCCGGGTTGAGTGACCCGGCCCTTTGCTTCATTACTCCTCGCTGCCACGCGCGATCAGGATCAGGCGCAACAACTCGAGCACTGCCACCACGGCCGCAGCCACGTAGGTCCAGGCAGCAGCATTGAGCACCGAGCGGACACCCGGGAGCTCCTCGCGGCCGATGAGCCCGTCAGCGGCCAGAATTCGCATAGCCCGGGCGGACGCGTCAAACTCCACCGGCAGCGTTACCAGGCTGAACAGCACCGCCAGGCTGAAGAAGGCGATACCCGCGTAGAGGAGCGGCTTCATCGACAACAACATACCCGCCAACAAGAGACCGAACGCCAGATTGGAGCCCAGTCCGGCGAACGGCACCAGACCACTTCGCAAGGCCAGCGGCGCATAGCCGTCCGCCTTCTGCAGAGCGTGGCCCATTTCGTGAGCTGCCACCCCCAGCGCAGCCAGGGAGCGCCCCTCGTAGACCTCGGGTGAAAGGCGCAGCGTATTGGTCGTGGGGTCGAAATGATCGCTCAGGGTGCCCCCATGAGAAGGCTCGATACCGACCCGGAGGCCGTGGCGGGCGGCCAGAGCGGCCGCCGCCTCAGCCCCGGAGAGACCGCTCCGCGCGGGCACGCGGGCATAGTTGGCAAACGTCCCCCGCACCTTGAAGCTGGCCCACAGGCTCAGCAAAAGGCCCGGGATCAACAACATGATTGTGGGGTCCCAGAACATCTCTCTACCTCCTGAGTCTTCTCTTTCACTCTAAAGACGCGGGAAGAAGGCAATTGGTTTCAGTCAGAGCCGGGCAGGGTACCGGCCGGCACCAGCGCGAAGGCGGCGCCGTGAAACGCACCGAGACCGAATACAATTTGAAGAACGCGCCCGGGCGGCGCTACAAGATCGAAGCAGAAGCCAGCGGAGACGTCTCGAGCGGCGTCACCGTGAAGGCCCTGGTGACCTCACCCGAGCAGGCGACCTGCCGCATCGAAGTGTTGCTCGAGCCGGGCTTCACCGCCAGCAAGCCCCACTTCGACCTGCACGACTTCCTGTTGACGGGGGTCGAGCTCGTCAAGAGCCACATCGAATCTTACCGCAACGAGGACTTTGAGATCCGCTTGACCGAAAACTCGGGCCTTCCCCGCAGTCGCCCCCTGCCCGCTCGCGCCTCCTAGATCTTCGTTCCCGTACGCCCGAGCTTGATGACGGCCGCCTTGCCGCTCTTTCGCTCGAGCTCGAGCAAGCGCTGCAGGCTGGCGCCGTAGTCAGGGTCTGAGCTCTGAGTCAGAGAAGCCGCCCGGCCCGGCTCACCAATGGACACCAGGTAGTGGTACTCCACCCAGTTGGCAAAGCCTTCCTTCAAAGCCCTGTCCTGTTGCACGGCGTGGCGGCTCTGCCAGGCATGGGTGTACTCATGGGCCAGAGTCCCGCCCGCTTCCACCAGGGTCTCATAAGACCGAATGTAGATTTGCTCGGGGTTGTACGGTTGGTAGAATCCCGCCACCTGCATGGCCCGTCCGCCTTCAATGAACCTCGTCTGCAACTCGTCATCGTCGCAGATGCGCACGGGGGGCAAGGGCTTGACCCTGTCGCCCAGAAGCCCGTCGACAAACTTGACCACTTTGTTGTAGAGCGACTCGGCCTGCGCCTGATTGGCCAGGTTCAGCTTCAGGCAACTGGCGCAGAGCGTGCGGCCGTCGCGATAGAGCTTCCTGTCGGTGGCCAGACGGCAGACACTGCAACGCGACAGTTTGTCGAGACATCTCTGACAGACCCACTGCGAGCCGGTCGCATAGTCAACCTCGCGCAAAGGGTACTGTCCCCCGTCGTGGCGACAGAATGCGCACTTTTCGGAAGCTGCCAGAGCAGGCACGATGAGCAGCAGCAAGAGCAAGATGCGACGCAGCACGGGGACACGTTCGTTCCGGGAGCGTTCAGCCCCTTGCGACGAGTGGGCCCATCATAACAATGTTTGAGGCGGGTTCGCTCCTGCCGGTTGAAGGTGCGGCGAACGTCTGGCGGCAGGGACAGACGACGGATGCGAGAATTGGATTCAAATGAGCCTCCCGCCCGAGCTGCTTCGCCGAAACGGAGTCCGTCTGGTGTATCTCTTCGGGTCACGGGCGCGGGGTGAGGCAGGTCCCAGTAGCGACCACGATCTGGCGCTGCTTTTCGAGCCCATGTCCCCTCTGGACAGACTCGACCGGATCACGGTCCTCGAGCCGGAATTGCGCCGCGCGGCGGGTGGCCCGCTGGACCTGGTCAGTTTGAACGACGCGGGGGCTCTTCTCGCCTGGGAAGCCGTGATCCGCGGAAAGCTCATCTTTTGCGAGGATTTGCAGGAGGTTTTCCGCTTCGAGAAACGGGTGCGCTGTCGTTACGAAGACCTGCTTTCGTCCCAGCGCTTCTTCACCGAGGCGCGGCGCCAGCGCCTGGGTCTGGCCGGATGACACTTGTCCGCGAGCTCTTGATCGAGATCGACCGGAACGTCAGTCTTCTCTCCGAGCTGGCCAGCCTGTCCCGCGAGGAGTTTACCCGGAACCCACGCCACTATCTCCTGGCTGAGCGTTGCTTTCAACTGGCCATTCAGTGCGTGCTGGACATCGGCTTCTATCTAGCCGCCCAGAGCGGATGGCAACGGCCCGAGGAGAGCCGAGAAGCGATTCTGACCCTGGGCCGACAGGGCGTCCTGCCCTCCGATTTTGCCCAGCGAATTCAGGGTATGGCCAACTTCCGCAACGTGCTCGTGCACGCCTACCTCGGCATCAATCGCAACCTCGTGTACGACTACCTGACTCGACTGGAAGACTTCACCGAGTTCAGTCGCCACATCGAGTCCTACCTCAAGCCGCCCTCAGCCTGATTGAGAATTCATCGCACAGTCGATGGATGAGCGAGATCGCAAGCTCCACCAATCAGTACACTCCGTGCAGGGGGCCGCCAGGAGCCGCCAGCGACTGAGCCCTGACCAGTGCGGCGGGGTCCTCCACCAGAGCCGGGGCGTGGTGGGGCTTGAGGCGCGCGTCGATCACCAGGGCACCCGTGCAACCCCAGTGCTTGTGCTCGGTGAGCTCCCCCACCCCGCGCACGTCGCGTGCCGGATCCGAGCGGGTAAAGGCGATCCACAGGAAATTGGCCAGTCGACGGGCCAGGAAGGCGGGGTCGTCGCAGCGCACCACCAGAGGCCACTCGTCCCCGAGCTCGACGCAAGCTTCGAGAGGACGATTCGTGGCCAGCACACCGGGAAGGACCAGGCAAAACCCCTCGGGGGCCTCTCGTCCCAACTCGCGCCGAGGCGGACCCACGGCCGCCACCACCAGCTTCGAGCCCAGGTGCATCGTGCCCGAGGAGTAATCCAGGGTGTCCACCGTGGTCTGGGTCTGGAAGTGAAGGTCGGTTCGCCAGTCGACCCGCTCCAGGACGTGAGCCAGAAAGCGCTCCACCTGGTGCACGTCCAGCCCCGGGTCGTCTTCTCGAGCGGCCAGCAACACGTACTTGGCCAGCGACAGCTGCCCGTGGCCCAGAATGGCATTGGCAGCCGTCAGCAGCTCCTGGGGGCGGGTTCGCTTTTGATAGGGGGTGTAGCGCTCGCTGGCCAGAGCCAGCAGGAGGGGGTGCACCCCGGCCTCGTCCACCGCGTTCACGGCGTGCACACCGGGCAACACGGTGGGCAACACCGGGGCGGTCAACTCGTGGATGATCTGGCCGAAAACCGAGTCTTCCTGGGGGGGACGGCCCACGGTGGTGAAGGGGAAGATGGCATCGGGGCGGTGATAGACAGCCTCCACCTCGAGCACCGGGAAGTCGTGACGCAGGCTGTAGTAACCGAGATGGTCCCCGAAAGGCCCCTCGGGCTTGAGTTTTCCAGGCTGGATACGGCCCACCAGGCAGAAGTCGCACTCCACCGGCACGCTCAGGGCCCCCGCCCGGGCCCAGGCCAGGGGCCTTCCCGCCAGAAGACCGGCCAGGGCAACCTCGGGCAGCCCCTCGGGCAACGGCATCACGGCTGCCAGGGTAAGGGCCGGAGGGCCGCCCAGAAAGACGTTGACGGGCAATGCCTGGCCCCGCTCCAGGGCCCGGGCGTGGTGAATCCCGATGCCCCGGTGCAGCTGGTAGTGCAGCCCGCACTCGCGGTCGCTCTCGTAGTCGTTGCCCGAGATCTGGCAACGATACATTCCCAGGTTGGAGCGCATCCAGCCAGGACGGGCCGGATCCTCGCTGTAGACGGCCGGCAGGGTCAGGAAGGCGCCCCCGTCCTCGGGCCAGCACACCAGTTGGGGCAGCTCGCTGAGGCGAGTGCGGCCGGTCAGTACCGGTCCCGTGCGCACCCTGCGGGGCAGGCAGCTCAGGAGCGATAATGGCAACCCGGGGTAGCGCCAGAACCGGCGAGGGTCGGCCTTGAGGGCCATGGTCGCCTCCACCGCCCGATAGCCGTGGCGCAGGACGTAGCGAGCCCGCTCGGCGGTGGCAAACAGGTTCGCCAGCATGGGAAAACGCGAGCCCCGCACTCGGGTGAACAGCAGGGCCGGCCCCCCGGCCGCGCATGCAAGGCGCTGCACGGCCGGGATCTCCAGGCGCGGGTCGAGCTCGACCTCGACCCGGCGAAGACGCCCGCTGCGCTCGAGATCGGTCACGCAATCGGAAAGCGAATGGTAAGCCATCAGCTCCCCTTTGCGCGGAGCGGGGGCGTTCCTTCGGGGAAGGCCGCCCGCAGGGAGCGAATTTTCGCCGGGAAACCCTTCCGCGTCGAGCTGAGAGCCCTGCCTTCGAGGCGCAGCCGAAAGCCGTCCCGACCGACCTGTAGAGTCCGGCGAGCTCTGTTACCGGTTGAGTTGACAGCTTCTGTGTCAGCTCATGAGCGGACACAGAAGCTGTCAACTTTGAATGGCGACAGACGTGCGGGCCTGGCTGTAGGGGAAGGCCCTCCCCCGCGCGAACCGCGGCCCCGTGGAGAAGATCTTTCGCCGCCTCAACGAGCAGCTTGGCAAGCTCAGCTTCGGTCCTCCGGTCACCCACGTCTACAATCCGCTGGAGTATGCCCTGGAGCCCTGCCTGGACTACTACCGCCGCTACGGCCAGGGCTGCCGGCCCGTGCTGTTGCTGGGTATGAATCCCGGCCCCTGGGGGATGGCCCAGACCGGCGTTCCCTTCGGCGAGGTGGGCCTGGTGCG
>QWHO01000018.1 GCA_021404945.1 bacterium CPR1 | reverse complement strand
AAGAAGGGGCAGCAGGCGGGCCGAGTCGGCCTGGCCGGAGCGGGCCAGGAGGCGCTCGGCCTGACCCGCGGCCGCGCCCAACAAGCGCGCGGCCCGACCCTGCTGGGCGGCAGCCGCCCGGGTGGCCAGGGCATTCAGCTGGCGCAAGCTGGCCGGATTGAGGCGGTCCAGGCCAGGTCGCAGCAGCTCTTGCAGGGCCGGCTTGAGGTCGGGGGCGTCGGGAGCGGCCGGCTCAGGCGCTTCGGGCCGCTCCGGAAGCTGGCTCAAGAGGGCGCTGACGCGGTGCACACAGGGAGGACGGCGAGAGCAGCTGCAGGTCATACCCTCGGGCCCCAGCCCGGCCAGCCAGCGGCACTCCCAGCCCTGACCGCGAAACAAGATTTCGCGAGGGCCGAGGGCCTCGGCAGTGGGGGCGGGGACGGTCAGGGCCCGACTCCAGAGCCGACCGGCAAACTTGCGCACCGTGGCAGCATCAAGAGCCAGAAGCTCGGCGCCGGCGTCCGGGGGGGCGACATCCCCCCGGTCACGCTCGCTGCGCACGGCCGCCAGGATGTGCCGGCACAACCCGTTGGAAGGGCAGTCGCAGCGGCTCTCGGTCAGCGGCAAGCGCAACTCGACCTGGTTCTGCTCGATCCGGTAGCGGCCCGGCCCGAGCCGCTCGGGCGGACTCTGCTCGGCATCCCGGGCCGCCCGGCGCACCAACCCGGGGCTGGTCAGATCAGCCAGGCTCTCATCGGAGTAGCTGGCAAACTCGCTCACGAGAGCACCCCGGCCAGCCATTCGGTCAGCTGCTCAGGGGTCATGGCCGCCACCTCGGCGCCGGCGGCCACGCACTCCTCGGCCAGGGCCCGGTCGTAGCAGGGCTGGGCCTCGGCGTCCAGGGCGGCCAGGCCCAGCACACGTACGCCTGCCTCCCTCAAGCGACGCACCGCCACCAGCAGCCCCCGGGCCGGCCCGCCCTCGTAGAAATCGGTCACCAGCACCACCACCGTGCGGCCGGGATACTGCACCAGCCTCTCGCAGTATCCCAGGGCTCCGGCGATGTCGGTGCCTCCTCCGAGCTGCACCGTCATGAGTACTTCCACCGCATCGCGCACCTGCTCGGACAGGTCCACCACCCGGGTGTCGAAGGCCACCAGGCTGACCCGCACGGTGGGCAATCCGGCCAGGATGGAGGCCATCACGGCGCTGTGGATCACCGAGTTGAGCATCGAGCCGCTCGAGTCGACCGCCAGGATGATGTGCCAGGGCATCGACTGGCGCGAGCGAGCGAGGAAGTGGAGTCGCTCCACCACCAGGCGGCGCCTTTCGGGATCGTAGTGACGCAGGTTGTCCTTCACGGTGGTTCGCCAGTCGAGCGCTCGCGAGCCACGCCAACGGGTGCGCCGTCGGCGATTGAGCCGCCCCCACAGAACCTGGCGCACGTGCCGGGAGAGTCGCCTGGTCAGCTCGTCGACGACCTGACGGACCACCCGCCTGGCCTGCTCCAGGGCCCGCCCCTGCAGCGAGCCTTTGACCGAGAGCAGGGCCCGCAAGAGAGGGTAGCTCGGCTCGAGCCGGGCCAGCGTGTCGGGATCGGTGACCAGCTCGGTCAGACCGTAGCGCTCCAGGGCATGCCGCTCCACCACCTCGATGGTCTGGCGGGGGAATAATTCGCGCACCTCGGCGATCCACTCGGGCACGGTCAGGCCGGCCGACCGACCGCGCAGGCCGCGGGCGGCGTACTCGCGGCCGTAGAGATAGTCGAGCGCCTCGTCCACCCGTTGCGCCCGCCCGTCGGGAGGCGGGCCCAGCTCGGGCTCGGCCAGCCGGCCGAGCACCAGGCGCCAGCGCTGGATCAGCTCGCTCGAGCTCAAAGTCCCTCCGCGGCCAGCCGCTCGGCCACCGCCAGCTCCAGAAGGCGGGAGCGGACCAGCTCCTCCCCGCTCGCTGGCAGGGGGCGCTCCAGGGCCAGCTCGACCCCGGTCAGCCGCTTCAATTCGCGGGCCAGCCGGTCGGTCTCGCGCGGGGTCAGCTCGGCGAAGGCCAGGCGCCAGTGGGGCAGTTGGGCCAGGAAGTCATCCTGGGCAAATCCCGCCAGCCGCTCGCTCATGGCCTCGACCAGGCCTTCGACCTGCCACAGGGCGCTGCGGCTCACGGCCAGAAGTCCCCGCAGGAAGCCGGCTCCCGAGTCGCCCAGCAGCTCGCCCCGGGCCTGCTCTCCCAGCTGCGCAGCCGGACGCCGCCCGGCCGCCAGCAACAGCCCCCAGGCGGCCCCGCGCAGACAGGCATTGCCCGTGGGAGCGTCAGCCAGGCTCTCCAGTCCGGGCCTGCGCAGCTCGCTCTCGGGCAGGGCTTTGAGAGCGTCAAGCACGGACGTCTCGCTCTCGGGGGAAGTGGCCGCCAGCCCGGGCAGAAGAAAACCGGCCCGTAGCGCGGCAGCCAGACGCAGCTCATCCAGGCCGACCAGCCGGTCAGCCTCCAGCGGAGCGCGCCAGGTCAGCTCCTCCAGGCTCAGACAGGCCTGAGCCACCGACACGAAGTCGCCGTCGTCGGCCACCCGGCGGGCCGTCTCGCGCAGCAGCAGGGCCGTCTGGCGGTGCAGCCCCATGCGGCAGGCTTCCACCACCAGGCTGGCGGCCTGCTGGCAGCTGCGCTCGGGCAAAGCCTCGAGCTGCTCGAGCAGCAGGCTCGAGCAGGCTTCCTCCAGGCCGCTGCCATAGACCGACTGCTCCACCAGGCGGGCCTCGGTGGCCGGCTCCCAGGCCACCCACCAGCTCTCGCGCAGCTGCTCTCGGCCGGCCTTGCGCCAGAACCCGTAGGGCACCCCCAGAAAGCGCAGCCGGTGCAGCAGGCGGCTGATCCGCCGATGGGAGGGGCGGCGATAGAGCTCCAGGGACAGCTCGCGCTCACCAAGGCTTTCCAGGGGCAGCCTGAGGGCGCGGGCGCGAGCTTCGAAATCCTCCACCAGGGGGGTGCGGGCCACCCCGAGCGGCAGCCGGCCCACCCGGGCCCCGCACAGACAGCGCCGGGCCTCAGCCAGCACCGCCACCCCCTCCACGTCATCGGCGCCCTGGATGAACACCGAGCGCACCGCGTCGAGCAGGTCCTCGCGAGCGGGACGGTGGTGGCCGCGCAGGGCGGCCAGGGCGCGCATCTGGCGGTCAGCCTCCAACAGGTCGGCCGTGGAAATCCCCCGCCCGCGCAGGGTCCGGGCCACCTCGGCCAGCAGCCGGACGGGGTCTTCGCCCTCCCAGGCGCGCTGCGAGAACTCCGGGCCGGGCATGCCGCTGGCGTAGCCGTTGAGACGATCGAGCTGGGGAAAGCTGTAGCGGATCAGCACCACCTCGCCCGTCGAGCGGGGGCGAGGGGCAGGACCGGGGGGCGTGGTGGGCAGGGCCACGGTGTGGAAGCCCCCGGTGACCACCACCGTGGGACGGCCCGAGGCGCCGGCCACGGCGGCCGCCATGACGCGTTCTCTGGCCGTGTGGCCCTCGGCCTGAAGCAATTCGGGCGTGTAATCCTGGCGGGCCAGGGCGCAATACTCCAGCACCCCTTTGAAGAAGGTCGGGCTGTCCGTCTCGCGGGCCTCAAAGAGGTGATCCCACAGCTCATCGGAGTCGCGGCGACCCAGCGCCCGGGCTGCCGCCTTCAGGCGCCGGCTCTCGCCCATCCAGGTCTCCTCCAGAAGCGATCGCACCCGGGCCGGCCGCTCGATGCTCTCCACGACTTGCATCTCGGCCAGGCTCAGGTCGATGAAGCGCGCCTCGGCGCCCACCTCGCGGGCGGCCCGCAGCGCCTCGAGCTCGGGCGAGTGATCGGCCAGCGGATAGTAGGCCGCGGCTCGCGAGTCGGGGTCGGTGACGAAGGAGTAGAGGGCCACCGGGGCCACCGTCTCGGGATGGACCAGCCAATCGAGCAAGCTCTGGGCGTCGCGAGGTCCCTCGATCAGCACCAGCTCGGGGCGCTGATCGCGGATCACCCGGCCGACATGACGGGCGCAGGCCGGGCTGTGGTGGCGTACCGGCAGGTAGGTGGTCAGAGCGGAAGCCACTTGCGGGCGGCCAGGAACTGCTTCCACAGCCCTCCTCGGCGCTGGCTGCGCTCGCGCACCACCACCTCGAAGTAGTGGCGCAGGCGGGGAAGATCCTCAGGGCTGTCCTTTTGCACCGCCCCGGCCAGGTGCCGGCCCAGGTGCTCGGGGGTGAGCTGGCGCTGGCCGAAGTAGAAGGCGTCCAGGCCCGCCGCCTGGGCCACCGAGACAGCCTCGGCGGTGGACATGACGGCCTGGGGACGCTCCAACTGGGTGCCCTCGACGGTCTGGCCCCTGCGCAGATCGCGGAAGGCGGTGACCAGAAGCTCCAGCACGCCCTCCTCCACCTCCAGGTCGGCTCCCGACTCGGTCAGGAGGCGGGCCGACTCGCGGCGCACCAGGTCGAGCTCGTCTTGCAGCTCGGCGATGGGGTGCACGGTCTCAAAGTTGAAGCGACGCTTGAGGGCCGAGCTCATCTCGTGCACCCCCCGGTCGCGCAGGTTGGCGGTGGCCACCACGTTGAAGCCCGGCCGGGCCGACAGCAGGCGCTCGCCGCCCTCGAGCTCGGGCACCAGCATCACCTTGTCGGACATGACGCTGATGAGCAGGTCCTGGATCTCGGGGGCGCAGCGGGTCAGCTCCTCGAAGCGCAGCAGCCGCCCCCGCTGCAGGGCGACGTACAGAGGGGCCGCCACCAGGGCCTTCGAGCTGGGTCCCTCGGCCAGCAGCAGGGCATAGTTCCAGGAATACTTGACCTGGTCTTCGCTGGTGCCAGCCCCCCCCTGCACGGTGTTGGTGGAGTCGCCCGAGATGGCCGCCGCCAACAGCTCACTGAGCATGGACTTGGCCGTGCCCGGCTCGCCCACCAGCAGCAGCCCTCGGTTGCCAGCCAGGGTGATGATGGCCCGCTCGACCAGCACGTCGTCGCCGTAGAACTTGCGCTGGCAGGGTCCACCCCCGCACACGAAAGTGCGCACCGCGCGGGGCGAGAGCTGCCAGCCGGGAGGCCGCGGGGCCTGGTCGGTCGAGCGCAGCTCGGCCAGCTCCTGGGCGTGGAGCACCTCGGCCGGGGGACGAAGAACGTCGCTCACCCGGGCGGGCTTCGATCTCGGGCAGGCGCTCGCCTGTCTGGCAAAGCGAAGAGCGGGGAAGACAGGGCTGAAATCCAGCCTTGCCGATCAGTGCGACCCTCACGCCTAACTGGCTCGAGATGATCGACACCTGACGATCATCTCGAGCCGGGTCAAGAGCAAGGACCCGGGGGCTCCGCGACGAACGCCCCGAGCATGAGAAAACTATCCTGGCTCTTCCTCTTCCTTCTCTTCGTTGGTGTCGTATCGGCACAGGGTTTCAAGGTGGTCATCAATGGAGAGCCCTTCGCGGGAGTGGTGGATGGCGAGCCGGACGCGGCCTTGTTGGAGGCGGCCACCCTGGCACAGATTCCCGGCCTGGATATGGCGATCGAGGGCACCGAGGTCAAGCTCGCCGGGAAAGACATTCCTTCGACATTCAAGCAAGGTCGGGTCATGGTTGAGGCCAGGGCTCTCACGAAAGCGGTCGGGGGCCTGTACGAGGTTACGGACACAGGCCGGACCGTCAAGTTGACCTTGCGAAGCCTGAGCGCGGCAGCCCAGCCGGATGCGGATGCCGATGCGGCGAGTGCCTCGAGCTATCCGATCCGGTATTCCGGTCCTGCGGCCCCCGAGGCGGAGAAACAGATGTTCGAGTCGGGCATGTCCAAGTTGCTGTATGGGATTGCCACCAGCAATCTGGGGATGACGCGGGGGGCCATTGGGACCACCTGCAAGGTCCACGGACAGACCCCGGGCGACCCTGCCTTTACGGGCCTCAAGGACAAGAACGCCCAGATCGATAAGGTGCTCGAGCTTCTCGGCGGTCAGTCGCCCACGCAAGTGAAAGCGACTTACAATCCCAGGCTCAAGGCGTTCACCGCAATCATCAAATACAACAAGAAGGAGATCCAGCTCCTCGGAACTTGCGGCAGGCAGTTCTCGCTCCAAGAGCTCGGAGTCGGTCCTCTCACGCGCTTGTAGCTCGGTTTGGCCCTGGCGTTCCGTGCCTGACCGTGACGGACGTCGACGACCGTTGGTGTAAAGCCTCTCGATGACGTCAAGGCAGCAAGAAGGGTGCGGACATCCACCGTACGGGCCGGATCTCCTGTCAGGCTGATGCCTTTTGCGGGGCAGGAACCGGTTTGAGCCCAGCAGGGTGCACCACCTTGCGCGAGCAGGAGTGCAAAGCGGTGACCGGAAGCCCATTCCATGCCAGGTCCGCTGCTCCAGGCCGCCCACGAGCGCCGGCGCCTCCTGCTCGAAGCCCTGGAGCATGAAGGCACCGACTGCTACCGCCTCTTCCACGGCGTGGCCGAGGGCTATCCGGGCCTGACGGTGGATCGCTACGGCGAGCTGCTGTTCGTGCAGACATTCCGCGCCCCGCTGAGCGATGAGGAGCGCAACGGCATCGAGCGAGCCTTGCAGAGCTGGGAGCTGCCGGTGGTCTTCCGCCATCGCCCCGACGGGCCGGCTCCCCTGTCGAGCCCGGCCCTCTGCCGCGAGCTGGGGCGTCAGCTGACGGTGCGCACCCATCACCCGGGACTGGATCCCTACCTCTTTCTCGACCTGCGGGTGGCCCGCCGCTGGCTGGCCGGCCACCACCAGGGGAGCCTTCTCAATCTGTTCGCCTACACGTGCGCGGTGGGGGTGGTGGCCTCCGGCAGCGGCTCCAGCCTCAACGTGGACTTCAGCCAGCGTCACCTCGAGGTGGGGGTTCGCAACGCCCGCCTGAACCAGATCCCGGTCGAGCGCTTCGAGACCCTGTGTGAAGATGTGCTGCCAGTGCTGCGCCAACTGGCCGGTCTGCCGGTCAAAGGGCGGGGGGCCCAACGGCCCTACAAGCGAGTGGAGCCGCGTCAGTTCGATACCGTGTTCCTGGATCCACCCACCTGGTCGCGGGGTCGATTCGGGGCGGTGGACATCGTGCGCGACTACGCCTCGTTGGCCCGGCCGGCTCTGGCGGCCACCCGGCCGGGTGGGCGACTGGTAGTCACCAACCACGCCCCCGAGGTGGCTCTAGAGGAGTGGCTGGAAGGCCTGCGGCGCTGCGCCCTCAAGTGGGGACGCCGGATCGAGGAGGTCGAGGTGCTCGTGCCGGACAGCGATTTCCCCTCCCTGGATGGCTCGCCCCCCCTGAAGATCGCGGTGCTGGGAGTTTCGTAACAAATGCTTCATCCGTCTGGAAAGGTGTTCGAGGGATAAAGGCAATCAGAGGTGAAGTAGACCCCATGAGCAAGCAGGTCATCTTGTCGGCAATGCTTTGTCTGAGCTTGTCTGGATTGAGCTCCGCCCAGAGCGAGGAGCCCGTTCAGGCCAGCGCGGATGCGTCCAATCCGTCGCAGATTCTTCAACCGATCGCTCCCGGGGCCATCCTCAAGCCCCTCCCAGCGACGGGCGCTCAACCGCCTTCCAGCAATCTCGTGGACCTTCAGCCGGGCGCGACCCTGCAACCCCTGCCAGCGAAGAGCCCGAAACCCGAGACCAGCAGTCTCGTGAACCAGAAACCCGCCCTCGTCGAGCTGAAGCCGGGTGCTCCCCCGGCCGAGAATTCCGTGACCACCTCCGGCCTGCGCCAGCAAGGCGTGGGTCGAACCGGACGTCCTATCCTGAGCGGGCCGGTTTCTCTCAGCAACGCCCTCGAGATCGGACTGGCCAACAGCCTGGGAGTTTCCCTGGCCACCTCCGAAGTCGAGCAGGCCCGGGCCAATACCTTGAAGGCCGGCTCAGAAGGCCAGGTGGCCGTGGCGACCGACTTCCAGAAAGTGCGCGGCGAAGCCGGCCGCATGTGGGACGCCTCCCCCACCCTCAACACCGGCCTGGTGACCGCAGGGGCTCCCGAGACCCTGGGAGTGGTTCGGGCCCGCGTTTCTTACCCGATCTGGGGCGGAGCCTTCGGCGAGCGGATGGCGGCTGCGGACGCGGCCGAAAAGCGGGCCATGGCCCGGCTGGCCCTCTCGGTGCGCGATTCGGCCCGGAGAATCAGGCGCAGCTACTTCCAGGTGTTGCTCGAGCGCGAGCGCCTGCAGGTGGCCGTGGACGAGTTGAAAGCCCGCGAGGTGCTGCTCGAGCTGTCTCGCGAGAAGCTCAAGGCGGGAAAAGTTGCTCCCTTCGTGGTCAACCGCCACGAGAGCGAGCTGGCCGCCGCTGAGCAGCGCTTGAACGTGGCCCGGGCCGGCCAGACCTCGGCCGAGGCAGCCTTCAAAGCCACGCTGGGGGTCGAGGTCTCCAGCAGCCTGTCCTATCCCGATGAGTTCGAGGTTCCCCCCGGCAGCGGCTCGCAGGAGCAGCTGCTGGGAGAAGCCCTGGAGAATCGTCCCGACCTGGTGGCCGCCCGCTACGGGGTGGAGGAAGGAGCCCACCGGGTGGATGCGGCCAGCGCCGACTATGGACCCCAGCTCAATCTGGGAGCCCAGTACAGCACCATCGGCAACGGCGGGCTGGCGGCCGACTCGAGCTACGTAGGTCAGTTCTCCACCGGGCTCACGCTCTCGGTGCCACTCTTCGACGGCGGCAACCAGGAGGCCGAGATCTCCCGGGCCCAGGCCCTCAAGAAGTCACGCGAGCTGCAACTGGCCGACCTGGAGCTGGAGGTGACCCGCCAGGTGGTGGATGTCCAGGCCCGCTACCAGGCCGCCGAGGCCAACCAGAAGCTGTCCGAGGACGCCCGCTTGAGGGCCGAGGAGGACCTGCGCATCTCCACCATGCGCTATGAGGTGGGACAGGGCGACCCGATGGAGGTGCTCGACACCCTCACGGCCACCTCTCGCATGCGCCTGAGCGCGGTGCAAGCCGCCTACGACGCCAATGTGCTCTATGCCGACCTGCTCTACTTCACTGGCCGTTTGTAAATTGAAACTTCATTCCTGAAGCCTCGACCGGAGCGGCTTGAGCAACAAAGGCGGCTCGGGCATCTCGATCTCATCGGCCACGAACAGAGAGCGACGAAAGATCTGTCCCTGGGCCGAGGGGTTGGATACCACCGCCTGGTGCAGCGTGGGGGGATTTCTGACCAGCTCCTGGCTGAGCCGGTGCAACAGCTCCAGGACGTGCTCCGGGCGGTGCTCCTCGCGAGGGCGCTCCCGCGGGGCCACGACCTGAGGAGGCTGAGGGACCCCCAGCATCTTCAGGAGCTGGATGGCCGCGGGCAGGAGATAAGGCGAGGGTGTGCGGCTCAGGTCATAATCGTTCATTTGCCCTTCTTCCCGTTGCTCATATGGTTATGGAAGTGGCGCTGGTAGACGTTGCGCGCCGGAGGAGGCGACTCGGGTCGGGCGGCCGGACGGTTGTTGGCCGCGGCCGGCACCGAGGCCACCCCGCTTGACCGCAGGGGCGCAAAGGTGAATGCCGTGGTCAGACCCCGACCGCGCGTGTCGGTGCCGTCAAAACCCCGGGCCGTGCCATAGCTGTCGGTCGCCCGCACGTTGTCCACGAACACGGCGTGACTGGCGTTCCAGGCCACCACCGAGTCCTGACCGCTCAGGGTGCGGGGGTCGACCTGGACCACCTGATTCGAAAGGCCCAGGAATCTGGCCGAATCGTAAGGATTGTCCCCGTCGGCCAGCGAGTTGAGTGCCTGGGCGTAGCTGGTGGAGCCCTCGTGGCCCTCAAGTTGAGCCCGCCTGGCCATGGCGGCATAGGCCACGGTGGCCTGCTCGAGGCCCGGTCCGGACCCGGTGAAGTTGCTCTGCTGCCGGGCCATGGACAGCTCCTGGCCGGAGACCTCGACCGTCACGCCGTCTTGCATGGTGATGCGGTAGCCCCCATCGGGCAACCGGGTGACCTGGCGGAAGAGCTGATCGCCGTAGGCATCTGTGGCTGCCTTGATGGTGGCCACAGCCGCGCAGTTGCCCTCGGCCCCCTGGCCCCAGCCCTGCATGTCGGCCGGTCCGCTGACGGCGTCAGGGGCCAGCGCGTTGCCGGAAACTTGCTGGCTCTCCCCCACGGAGAAGCCGATGTTGCCGTTGAAACCACCCGACAGGGAGCCGGGCTGAGCCCCCATGCCCCCCGGCTGGGCCGAGAAAGCCGAGGACCCTGTCGCCCCCTGCTCCTGAGCCGGGGGGAGGTCGTCGACGTCGCCCAGGGCGGCGCGCACCAGCGACTCCACCACCGGACTGAGCTGCACCTGTTGCTGCACGGCCCGGCCATACTCGGAGGACAACCCGGCGCGAAGGTCGCTGACCACCTCCGGCGGGGCCTTGATCAGCTGGTGGCGCAGTACGTTCTGCGCGCTCTGCCCCAACTTGAGATTCCAGCCGTCCTGCGAGCTCCAGGTGGCGGCCGGGCCGGCTGTGCTGCCGCTCGCCGCCCAGGCACTCGGAGGAGCAAACATGCCTCTGGCGTTGGCCAGCAACCTGTCCAGGTCGTCCAGGCGAGCGACTCCGGGAGCCTCGCTATCGGACCGGTTGGAAAGGATCTCCATCGTGTGCCTCCTCGGGTCGTTGCCTGCCGGGGCGCACGCGGGGCGGGCGCCCGATGGGCAGGTGGAAGTATTCCAGCGTCTCCAGGTCGATGAGGTGCGTGCCGGTATGGTCGGTGAAGTTGTAGACATAGCGAGAAGAGAGCCCCTGGCGCAGCAGGCTGACGCGAGCGATGATCGGCTCGGCGGCGCCCGTGGTATCATAGACCAGCAGAGGCTCGCCCGGGTTATCCTGGTAGATGATGCGGCCGTTGGGAAGCGAGATGAGCATCTTGCCGGTCAGGCGCTCTTCTTGAATAACGCCGCTCTGGTGGTTGATCAGGCGAATCCTGCCATCTTCGTAGTTGCGCAGCGAGCGCCCGTCCTGCAGCGAGGATTCGTAGTATTCGCTAAAGGCGTCGCGAATGTTGTCGAGGTGGGTTCCGGGTGCGTCCTGCAGAGCGTCGGGCCCGCTCGGCCCGACCTCGCTCTCGAGCTGAGGTCCGAAAAAGTCTCCCTGACCACGGTCGCCTGGGGAGGTTTCGCCGGACGGCATCATCCGGGCCGCCTGCTCCAGAGCTGTCAGGAGAAAAGCGAAACCTCTCAAGAGGTCTCGCTTGTCGATGACCGAGCCAGACTGAGTTGCGTTCCTCATCCGTTGTCAGGATGCGTCAAGCGCAGGGCTCAAAGCAATCTGCTCAGGTTGCTTAAATGATCCAAACCTTGCTCGAATATTAACTCAAGTTACGACCTGGCAACATGCGATAGCCCGGGCCGCTCACATTCCACGCTTTCGGGCCAGCAAAAAGCGAGTGGCACCCTCGAGATAACCCGTGCCCACCAGCACATCGTCGAGCAACTTCCACCAGGGAAGCTCATAAAAGGCGTCGCCTGCGCTCATGTCCTTGACCTTGAGGTCCACGAAGGCGCGCTGACGACTCTGGTGCAGCACGTCCAGGCTGCGAGAGAGAAAGGCGTGCACCTCGGCCTCAGGTGGGGCAGCGGCCGGGCGATAGCCTCGAGCCAGATCGTGCCCATAGAGATCCTCGAGCTTGCGTCGCTCGCTCCAGGCATCGCTCATCTTGCCCCGGAAACGAGCCCGGCGAAACATCAGGCGACCGAGCTTGTCGAGGTTGCGAGCGGGGGGCTCGGTGGCGTCGTAGTAGATCAGAAGGCCTCCGGGCCGCAACGCCCCCAACAGCCGCTCCAGCATCTCCAGCGGTTTCTCCAGCGAGCCCAGCACGAAGAAGGCCACAGCCACGTCCAGCGAGCTCGGGTCAAACTCGATCTCGGAGAGATCGGCCTGCACATACTCGATGTGGCCCTTCAGGCTGCGTCGCCTGGCAGCGTAGGAGCGAGCCCAGTCGAGCGCCTCGGGGTCTTTGTCGATGGCGCGAATGCGGGCCTGCGGGTTGCGCCGGGCCACCTCTAGCGAGAACCAGCCCGAGCCGCAGCCGAGATCGGCCACGTCGGGGGCTCGGGAGGCAAAGTCCAGAGCCGTGTTGACCAGTCCGGGACCGTAAAGGGCCGAGCGCATGAGCACGACGGGATTGTGCAGGTCGGGATTTTGCAGGCCGAAAAACCTGGTCAACCGGTGCATGAAGCCCGAGCCCTCGGGGGGGTGATCGAGCAGAAAGGTCTGTTTGGCTTCCTGAACCACGCCGCGGGCCTTCGAGCTAAGGTTTGCGCACTTCCTTCCAAAAGTCTTCCAGTTCCCTGCCGATGGCCTCACCCGCCTCACGCACGCCCTCGCGAATCTGGTCGAGACCCTCCTGGATCTGGCGCTTGGCATCCTGGCGGGCCACGTGGCTTTGCAACTGATCGAGCTGCTGGAAGGTATCGATGCGTAGCGGCTGGGCTCCCTCGGCGTGAACGTAGAAGACGGGATCACCCTGCATCAGCTCCTGAAGGGCCCGCTCTGGGGTGGCCGCTCGGGTGCCGATGATGGCTTCCTGGCGCAGGCCCCCGCCATACCTGGCCGAGATCTCCTGCAAGGAGCGCAGGTCGCGCAGGGCGCCGCGCTGCTGGCTGCTGAGCTGGTCCATCTGCAGAGGCGGCGGCTCGCGGGTCTGAATGACCACGCCGGCCCCGATCAGCCCCACCAGGGTCAGCCCCACTCCCAGAGCCATTCCCTTGCCGAAGCCACCGCGGGCCTGGGCGGCCGGCTCGTGCACCTTCGGGGGCGGAATCAGTTGGGGGGCCTGGACGCCGGTCTGGTAGCTCTCCTGGGGTCCCACCGAGCTCTGGGGAGCGCTGCGGCGGGGAGGCGGGTTGTGTTGAAGCTGGCTAACGCCAGGAATCGTGTTGTCGGCCATGGGCGGAGTATAGCATCAAACCGGCTGGCGGGCCAGGGGCATGGTCATGCAGTGTGGCCCTCCCCGAGCCCGCGAGAGCTCATGGCCGGGGATGAGGATCTGATACCTCTTCCCCTCTTGCAGGCTCTGCCCGCCTCCGATCAGCTCCTCAGCGTGCACGGGACGATAACCGCGTTTTTCGAGCTCTTCAGTGGTGCGCTGGTTGCGCTCATACATGGTGATCACCCCGGGCGCCAGGGCGAAGGCGTTGGCCCCGTCAGTCCATTGCTCACGCTGCTGGAGGATGCGGTCGTCAGGCCCTCCGCAACAGACTGGCTCGAGCTCGATCCCCTCCTCGTGCAGGGCCTCGAGCAGCGAGGACTTGAGCTCGGAATGCACGTGCCCGCGGCGCAGGTCCTTCTTGATCACAGGCAAGAGCTCGGATCCGCCCGGCATGAACATCGGCGGGTAAACCAGGCACTCGTGCGGGCTGATCTGGCTGAAGACCGTGTCCAGGTGCATGGCCGCTCGCTGCTTGGGCATCAGCACCATCAGGATGGTTTCGATGGAGGTCCGCCCGATCAGGGCGTTGGCCACCAGCTCGATCGAGCTCTCGTAGGTTCGCTCGCTGGCCCCGATGGCCAGCACCTTGTCGCTCAAAACAGCGATATCGCCCCCTTCCAGCCCCGGAATCATCCGCCGTCGGCGGAACACCGGGTGGTGAGTGGCCCGGAAGAAGAAGCGGTCCTTCTCGGCCAGCATCAATCGCGGGTGGAAGGCGTAGATGTAGTAAAGAATCAAGGGCTCGCGACGGCGCGCCGGCATGGCCATCGAGCAGAGGATGGCACCATCTTGAGTCACCACCAGGGGATCGCGGGTGAACAGCAGGTTGGGCAGTGGGGTCAGCACGTAGGGGACATCGGGCGTCACCAGGTGAGCCACCACCTCGGGATCGACCTCGAGGCCTCCCACCGCCACCGCGGCCAGCTCGCGGGGGGGTAACTCCTTCAGGCGATCCACCGTGGGGAGGGCCAGCCTCTCGAGAAAGGCAAGCTCTTCCAGAAACGAGGTGCGCACGCTCTCTTGCTCGAGCGCCTCGGCCAGCATGTCCTGCAGATCGACCACCTCGTCGGCCACCAGCGCCAGCACCTGGCGAAAGATGTCGTGCTCGTGCCGGGCCCGCGGGCCGTGCAGAATGTCCTCGAACAACAGCTCCTCCATCATCGAGGGCACCATGCGGTCCACCTCAAGCCCGGGACGGTGAAGCATGACCTGCTTCAACCGGCCGATCTCGGAAGTGACGCTCAGTTGGATGGGAGGAGCCATGATTTGGGAGTATCGGCACGTTCCTGAAGGATCCTCCGCACCGGAGCGGAACACGCACAGGGATTTCATCGCGAGGGAGAGGCTGACAGGATTTGCCGACATCTTTGAACTGGGGAGGGTTCGCCCTCTTCGTGCTGGGGATGCTGGCACTGGATCTGGGGGTCTTCCATCGCAAACCCCGTAAAATCTCCATCCGTGAGGCGGTGGGCTGGAGCGTTTTCTGGATTGCCCTCGGGATGGCTTTCAACGGCTGGGTCTACTACAACATAGGCCCCAAGGAAGGCCTGGAGTTCCTGGCCGGCTACCTGCTCGAAAAAGCCCTCAGCGTGGACAACCTGTTTGTCTTCCTGCTGGTCTTCAACTACTTCTCGGTGCCCGCCCAGTACCAGCATCGGGTGCTCTTTTGGGGCATTCTGGGCGCCCTGGTCATGCGAGCTGTCTTCATTTTGCTGGGTGTCTCCATCGTGGCGACCTTCCACTGGGTGCTCTATCTCTTCGGGATTTTCCTGGTTTACAGTGGCTTCAAGATGGCCTTCTCCAAGGATGAGGAGATCAACCCCGAGGATAACCCGGTCGTGCTCTGGGTCAAGCGCCACATTCCCGTCAGCACCAGCTACGACGAAAGCAAAATGTTCACCCGCATCGACGGCAAGTTGCACGCCACTCCCCTGTTTATCGTGCTGCTGGTGATCGAGACCACCGACGTGCTTTTTGCGGTCGATTCCATTCCAGCCGTGTTCGGCGTGACGACCGACCCCTTCATCATCTTCTCCTCCAACGTGATGGCAATTCTTGGCCTGCGAGCCCTCTATTTCGCTCTGGCTGGCTTGATGGATCTGTTCGCCTACCTTAAAATGGGGCTGTCGCTGGTGCTGGTCTTCATCGGGGCCAAGATGCTGATCGAGCACTGGTGGGACATGCCAACGCCCTGGGCTCTGGGAGTGATCGGTCTGGTGCTGGTGATCTCCATCGCCGCCTCGCTGTTGTTCCCGCCCCGCAAGGAGGAAGCGTGAAGCGACCGACCTGGTGCTTGCTCCTGGTGCTCTCGCTGGCCCTGCCCGGCCTGGCCAGGGAATGGTTCCGCCCTCTTTACGTGGGACGCGAGTTCGTCAACCCCGATCTGACCCCCCAGCGGGCCCTGAGGCACTACCGGCCGGCCTGGCAGGGCCAGCTCGTGCTGTGGGAAGGGGTGGTCAAGAGCCACGCTCCGGGCCGCCTGGAGCTGAGCACCGGGGCCGGACCGGTGGTGGTCTGCTTTGCCGGGGAGGCCCGCAATCTCGAGCTTGACCGCACCGGCTTCCGGGTGGCTGTCAAAGGCACCTGCCGCTACCACAAGCAGGCATTTCAACGCCTGGATGGCCAGTCCGTCATCCTGCTCGGCCCGCCCAGGGGGCAGACTCGTCCGGGCACCGGACCGCAGGCTTTCTTCGAGTGGTGGGTGAGCTTCCACAACCCCAAGGACCCGCCCGAGCGGGTGCGCCAGATCGCCTCCACGCTCGTGGCCGAGGCTGCCAGGAACAACCTGGATCCCTACCTCTTCGCCTCGCTGGTGCAGATCGAGTCGGCCTTCGACGTGGATGCCGTTTCAGTCAGTGGCGCTGTCGGGCTGGGCCAGCTGATGCCGGGCACGGCCGAGGGGCTGGGCGTCGACCCCAACGATGTCACCCAGAACCTGGCCGGGTCGGCCCGCATGCTGCGCGGGCTGATTCAGAGCTGGCAGGGCAGCTCGGACAACCCGGTGGCCCTGGCTCTGGCGGGCTATAATGCCGGGCCGAACCTGGTGGCCGAGCTGGGCACCGTGCCGGCCTATCCCCAGACCACCAACTACGTCTACTTCATCGGCTACGTTCACCAACGGATGAGCAAATTCGCTGGCATCCGGTAGGGCGTCGCGCCTTGAGGACTTCAGGAATTGGCGCGGCGCCGTTCGCGCGGGAGTGCAAAATTTGCAGACAGCCTGGATCCTGGGCGATCAGCTAAGCCTTAGAAATAGCGCCCTTGCGGCTCTGGACAAGGCCCACGATCAGGTGCTGCTGATCGAGTCTTTGGAGCGCGCGCGCCAGCTCCCTTACCACAAGCAGAAAATGGTGCTGCTCTGGTCGGGCATGCGCCACTTCGCCGACGAGTTGCGCTCACAGGGTTATCGGGTCGACTACCACGCCGCCTGTGCCGACTACGCCGGGGCCGTGGCCCACCATCGCGAGCGCTTTCGACCCCGGCGCATCCTGATGATGGAGCCGGCTGATTACGGGGTAGCCGAGGAACTTGGGGCCGATGAGATCACGCCTGACAGCCTGTTTGTCTGCCCGCCCGGCCAGAAACCCTGCGCCCGGCTCGAGCACTTTTATCGGGCCATGCGCCGGGCCACGGGCATCTTGATGGACGGCGACGAGCCGCACTCCGGACGCTGGAACTACGATGCCGATAACCGCGAAGTGCCCGAGAAGGGGCACCGCTTCCCTCCCCTCCCCTCCTATCCGCCCGATGCGATCACCCGCGAGGTGATGTCCCTGGTCGAGCGTGAGCTACCCGGACACTTCGGCCATCTGGAGGAGTTCAGCTGGCCCGTGACCCGCTCGCAGGCCGAGCACTTCCTGGAGGACTTTCTCGAGCACCGGCTCGACCTGTTTGGCCCCTACGAGGACGCCATGGTCACGGGAGAGCGGGCCCTCTATCACTCGCTCCTCTCCCCGCTCCTGAACCTGGGCCTGCTCGACCCTCTCGAGGTGTGCCAGCGGGCCGAGCAGCGCTATCGCTCCGGCCAGGCCCGGCTCAGCTCGGTGGAGGGCTTCATCCGCCAGATTCTTGGCTGGCGGGAGTTCGTGCGCCAGGTCTATCGCCGGCGCATGCCCGGCTACCTGGAGGGCAACCACCTCCAGGCCGACCTGCCGCTGCCGGCCTTCTACTGGGATGGCGAAACCGACATGGCCTGCCTGCGAGAGGCCGTCACCAGCCTGATGCGCCATGGCATCAACCACCACATCCAGCGCCTGATGGTGACCGGAAACTTTGCCCTGATCGCCGGGGTCGAGCCGCGCCAGGTCAACGACTGGTATCTGCTGGCCTACGCTGACGCCTACGAGTGGGTGGTCAGCCCGAACGTGCTGGGGCTCTCACTGTTTGCCGACGGGGGCGTCATTGCCAGCAAGCCCTACGCCGCCTCGGCCAACTACCTCAACAAGATGAGCGACCACTGCGCCGGCTGCCATTATAATCCCAGGAGCGACTGCCCCTTCAACGCTCTCTACTGGGACTTTCTGGCCCGCCACCAGGGCGAGTTTCGTTCCAATCCCCGCATGGCGCTGATGGTCAAACAGCTCGAGCGTAAGGGCGACCTCGAGGCCTTGCGAGCCCGGGCGGCCGAGCTTCGCTCTCAGCTGCGGGCAGGTGGGCGCTTCTAGGAAGCTTATCGGAACGTGTCAGAGTGCTGCCTCCCCGGTCAAATCCTTGCCGGAAAGGAAACAGAAGTGAACTCGGACCGACCGGAACGCTCAGCGCAGCTCGCGACCAAAAGGCATCAGGGCCAGTTGCACCAGCTTGAGGTGCTGCCTGGCAAAGGGAATGCCCACGATGGTAATGGCCAGCAAGACGGCGAATATCAGGTGGTTCAGAGCCAGCACCCAACCGAAGAGCACCAGCCAGACCACGTTCATCAGGAAGTACAGGGTGGAGCCGGCCGACTCGCTCACCACCACCTCCTTGCCAAACGGCCACAGCATCGCGCCAGCCAGTTTCAGGCTCTGCAGGCCGAAGGGGATGCCAATCACGGTCAGGCAGATGGAAAGACCGCTGGCGGCGTAGCCGATTGCCGCGGTCAGGCCTCCGAAGACCAACCAGATGACGTTCCCAAGAAAGCTCAAAGCAAATCACCTCTGCTCAGGTCGAATGTCGTGCATTCAATAGAGCAGTGGGATTCATAAAAGAGCCGGGCTCGCCCATCCATCGCATAACGACAACGGCCTGGCGTCCCCATCGCACAGATCATGAGATTTACCAACCGGGTGCCCCCAACGGAGTCCCCTAACCCGGTGTCAATGCAGGCTCCGACTTGCGCTTCTCGATGTCCTGCTCACGCGGGCTCTTCAGCGCCCGATGGACGTTCTCGGGCGTGAAGGGCAGGGCCCGCATGCGCACCCCGATGGCGTTAAAGATGGCGTTGGACACCGCCGGAGCGGGGCCGTCGATGGGAATCTCGGCCACCGCCTTGGCGCCAAACGGGCCGTGGGGCTCGTAGGACTCGACCAGGATGCTGGTCATGCGCGGCATGTCGGTGCTGGCCAGGATCTTGTAGTCTCGGAAACTGGTGTTGAGCAGCTTGCCCTTCTCGTCGAACACCAGCCCCTCGGTCAGCGCGTAGCCCAGGCCCTGGGTCACGCCCCCTTCGATCTGGCCGGTGGCCCCATCAGGGTTGATGGCCACGCCGCAGTCGACGCAAGAGACGAACTCGAGCACTTTGACCTGGCCGGTCTCGGTGTCCACCTCCACCTCAGCGAACTGGGCCGCAAACGGCGGAGGCGAGTGGTAGGAAAAGTGCGAGGCGGCGCCCTGGATCTGGAACTGCTCGGACTGATACAGCGAGTAGAGGGCGATCTCGCTCAGGGTCAGGCTGCGCTCGTTGCCGGCCCAGACCCGGCCGTCTCGCAGGGTCAGGTTGTCGATCGGTTCCTCGAGCATGTTGGAGGCCACCGACAGGATCTGATCGCGACACTGCTCGGCCGCCTTCTTCACGGCCACCCCGGTGATGTAGGTGGTGGACGAGGCGTAGGCGCCCACGTCGAAAGGGGTGAAGTCGGTATCGGAGGAGTAGACGATCATCTTGTCGGCCGGCACGGTGAGCACTTCGGCGGCGATCTGGGCAAAGATCGTGTCCGCACCGGTGCCGATGTCGGTGGCCCCCACCTGCAGGTTAAACGAGCCGTCCTCGTTGATCTTGAGGTAGGCTGCCCCCATGTCCACGCCCGGAATGCCCGAGCCGTGCATCATGCAGGCCATGCCCACACCGCGCTTTCTGCTGCCCTCGGCGGGCGCTCGCGAGCGTTTCTTGTCCCAGTCGATGGCCTGCTTGCCGCGGCGGATGCACTCCTCCATCTCGCATGACAAGATGACCTGCTTGAAGCCGGCCTTCCCCTCGCCGAGCTCTTCCAGCAGGGGGGGCGAGTCGCCCACCTGCACCAGGTTCTTGCGGCGAAGCTCGATGGGATCCATGCCGAGGGCGTGGGCCACCTCATCCAGGTGCACCTCCTGGGCGAACAGGCCCTGGGGGGCACCGTAGCCGCGGAAGGCGCCGGCCACCGGCAGGTTGGTGTAGACCACCACCGCCTCGAACTCGACGTGGTCACAACGATAGAGCGGCAGCGACTTGGAGCCGGTGTTGCACTGCACGGTCAGGGCGTGCGAACCATAGGCGCCCGTGTTGGCCAGCACCTTCAAGGTCATAGCCGTCAGCTTGCCGTCATTGGTGACGCCGGTCTTGTAGACCAGCTTCTGGGGGTGGCGGGTGCGCGAGGAGCGGAGCTCCTCCTCGCGGTTGTATTCCATGCGCACCGGACGACGCGTGACCTTGGTGAGCCATGCGCAGATGTCCTCGATCAGGATCTCTTGCTTGACCCCGAAGCCGCCCCCGATGCGGGGCTTGATGACGCGGATTTTGGAAACCGGAATCTGGGTTACCCGGGCCACGATGCGGCGCGCGTGGAAGGGCACCTGGGTGGACAACCGGATGGTGAGCCGGTCGTTCTCATCGAAGTAGGTGATCACCACGTGCGGCTCCAGCGGGCACTGCTGCACATACTGCACGTGGTAGGTGCCCTCGAAGACACGGTCGGCCAGTTTGAAGCCCTCCTCGGGGTCGCCCACTTTAGCGTGGATGTGGGCGGCGATGTTCCTGGAGGGGTCGTGGATGCCGGTGGCGTCGGGCTCGTCGTGCAGCAGTACCGCGCCGGGCTTCGTCGAGTCCTCGGGATCGAAGATGGCGGGCAGCTCCTCATACTCCACCTCAATCAACTCCACCGCCTGGCGAGCCAGCTCCGGGGTGTCGGCGGCCACCGCCGCCACCCGGTCGCCCACGAAGCGCACCCGGTTGTCAAGCACCACGGCGTCGTAAGGCGAGGGCTCCGGATGGCCCTGACCGGCGGTGGTGTAGGGGATGCGCGGGATGTCCTGATAGGTTAGCACCGCCTGCACGCCCGGCAGGGCGCGCGCCTTGCTCGCGTCGATTCGCTTGATGCGGGCATGGGCCACGGGGCTGAACTTCAGCGCGCCATAGAGAAGGCCCCGAATCTCGAAGTCGTCGACGAAGGTGCCTTTACCGCAAGCTAGCTTGGCGGCGTCCAGGCGAATCGTCGATTTCCCGATGATCTGAAAGTCCTTCTTCACGGTGTCCTCCTTCTTTCATGCGCCGGGCGGCCAGCATGACCGCCTCCACCGGCTTGACGTAGCCCGTGCAGCGGCACAGCTGGCCGCTCAGGGCGTCGCGCACGTCAGCCTCGGTGGGCTCGAGGTTCTGACTCAAAAGCTCGTGGCTGGCCAGCACCATGGCCGGGGTACAGTAGCCGCACTGCACCGCTCCGGTCTCCACGAAGGCCGCCTGGATGGGGTGCATCTTCTCGGGGGTGCCCAGCCCCTCGACGGTCACGATGGACTTGCCGTGGGCCTGGGCGGCCAGGTAGATGCACGAGTTGATGCTGCACCCGTCGATGAGCACGGTGCAGGTGCCGCATTCGCCCGTCTCACAGCCGTGCTTGACGGAGAAAACGCCCTCCTTGCGCAAGAGCTCCATGAGCAGCGTGCCCGGGTGCACCTCGAAGGAATGCGCGGCCCCATTGATGGTCAGGTCGATCTTCATACTGTCTGTCCTCCTATGCTCCCCGGCCCAGGGCCATCAGGGCCCGGCCCACCAGCACGGCGCTCATCTCGCGGCGATAGTCGGCGCTGGCGCGAAAGTCCACCATCGGCTCCACCGTGTCGCTGACCACCTTCTTGATCTCCTCGATGGTCTCGGCATCGAGCCGGCGTCCCTCGAGTTTTCTCTCGGCCTCGGTCAGGCGGCAGGGCACGCGCGAGACCGCGCCCACCGCGATGCGGGCCCGACGGCAGCAGCCGTCCTCCAGCTCGATGGTGGCGCCCACGTTGACCAGTGCCTGATCGACCTGGGTGCGACTGAGCTTGAGGAAGATCCCCCGGGTAGACTTGGCCACGCGGGGGATGCGAACTTCCTTCAAGATCCCGCGACGGCTGACGGCCGTCGTGCGGTAGTCGAGGAAGAAATCGTCCATGGCCACGGTCTTCTCGCCCTGGCTGGTGACCACCACGGCCTCCGCGCCCAGGGCCAGCATGGCCGGGGGAGTGTCGGCGAACGGTCCGGCTCCGGCCAGATTGCCGCCGATGGTGGCGGCGTTGCGGATGGGCCGGGGCCAGCCTTCGCAGGTCGACAGGCTCAAGATCCCGCCCGCCAGGGCGGCCACCTCGGGGCTGGTGGCCAGGCGTTGCATGGTCGTGGTGGCGCCGATGCGAATGTGGGTTTCATCCTCCTGGACGTAGTCAAGCCCCAGGTGGGTGATGTTGACCAGGCAGCGGATGCCCGGAGGCGGATCGGCCACGATGTCGGTGCCGCCCGCGATGGGCGCGGCCGCGCCCTCATATTGATTCAATTTCTCCAGAGCTTGAGCCAGCGTCTCCGGGAAAAAGACCTCTTCCAGTTGATGGAGCATAGACCCTCCGCATTGAGATCGGAGGGATATTCTCGCTAGAGCGCCAGACGCCCTCCAGCGTTCATTTTTCGGTAACCTCCCGGCAGCATCGCGGCAACCAGCCGGCAAGGCGTCGGCAACAGCACTCGCCTACCCTGAAAGGAGCAACTCAAGGAGACGATGCCATGCAAATTGTTCGCAATGTTAAACCCAAGCCCCCTCCCCGGCGGGGTCTGCTCGGCCTGGTGGGCCCGCCTCCCGGTCCGGCCGAATCGGTCAGGCTGAGCGAGGATGCCCGGCGCAATGCCGAGCAGATCGGTGACCTGACGCGTCTGCAGAAGGCCGAGCAACGTCTCGGCGAGCAGCGTCTGGACTGGCTCGAGCATTGTCGCCGCCAGCAAGAGCACCAGGAAAGCCTGCTCAAGCGGTTGCGCGAGGCTCAAGAGGCCTGGCTGGAAACCTTCCGCCAGGCCAGAATCGAGCACCAGCGAGCTGTCGAGCGCGTCAACGCCATGTGGAGCGACTACTTCAGAGGGTAGCGACCGAGTCCATGAAGGAGAAACCTCCCAGAACCAGGCCTTCCTTGTTGGCCTGGTCCTTGGTCCGGAGCAGGTAGCCGCCTTCGCGATTGAGGAGCGGCTCGGCTCCGGGCCCGGCGGAGAGATAGACCCCGAACACGCCCAGCTCGGTGAAGCAGGGGCCGTCCTCCACCTGTCCGTTGACCAGTCGGATGGAGCGGAAGGGCTCCTGACGGATCATCTCCATCAGGATGAAGGCCTCGCTTTCCTCAACCGACAGCGTCTTGAGCTGGGCCACCATGTCGGGACCGAAGAAGTTGTTGGCCCCGCCTTCGCGGTGCGGCTTCATGACAAAGTCGTCGGGGTGGGCGATGGCCAGGTCGCGAGCCTTTCCGCGCTGACCGCGCCATTCCAGCTCGTCCTCCAGGCGCGCGAAGCGCACGAAGGTGCGCTCGAGCTGCCGGGCCTCCCGCTCGTCCACGAAACGGCGCAACGTGGCCGGATCGGCCAGGATGTGCTGGAACTTCTTCATGTTGGCCAGCTGCACCGACACCGAGGGCACCGAGACAGCCGAGCTGGCCTCGATCAGCTCGCGCGCCTTCCAGCAGTTGGGCGTGGTGTAGTGGGTGGGAGCGTAGCCGATCCGGAAGTAGGCGATGGCCACCTTGCGGCCTCGGAAGTGAAGATCGCCGTTTTGCAGGTTGCCTTCCGAGCCCAGCTCGTCCAGCGAGCAACGCAGCAGGGGAATGCCGTGGTCCACCACCAGCCGGGTTTCGGTGGCCCGCATGTCGAAGATGTTGGGCTCGCCCGGGTCCACGATCCAGAGCAGCACCGAGTCCCTGGAGCCGATCAGCTTCCAGGCCTGCACGAAGGTATCCACCAGGTCGTCGCCGGCGTTGTTGACATAGAACTGGTCGGCCAGCTCGGTCTCGGCATACAGATAGCGATGCATCCGGTTGACGCTGGCCGACACCACGCCCAGACTGGCGGCCATCAGGTTCATCTCGACCTGCTTGGGCACCACCTCTTCCCCCTCGACGTGGGGCATGCAGTCGTTGCGGTTGATGAAGAGCTCGGGCTTCTCAGGAAGCGTCTCAGGCAAGCAATCAAACAGGCGGGCCACGAAGGGATCCACCTTGCGAGCCGAGGCCAGGCCTTCGGCCAGGAAGTCGCGCTGGGCGCTGACCCGGGCGTAGAGCCGATTGTAGACCGGGGTGATCTCCCGGGTGTCTTTCACCATCTGGGGATCGGCCCGCCAGGGCGAAAGCGACATCGGCAGGGGAACGACCCTGGACAGGTCTTTCGTGTAGCGCACGATACCGTGGGTGTAGGCGAACTGGGTGGCCGCCGGAGCCAGGCTGGCGGCAAACTCATAGCATCGATCTTGGGTGCAGGAGACGCTCATAGCGGAAATTCCCTTTTCTAGGCGCCCGGGAAACCCTTCTGATAAAGAAGGCGTTTCGATCCCTCGAAACGCCTTCATTGAGAGCGCCCCACCCAGGGGCGGCAAGCCGCTTACCTTGAACCTTTCGTTCAGGGCGGGTACCTCCTGACGTTCCTCAGGACTCCGGCTTGGAAGCCGGCACTCACATAGAGGCCAGTCAGCACCCATTGGATAGACATTGGCTCAGCGCTTGCCCGCTCGCCCGGAGGCCGGGTCGTTCGCTCCTCTGCCCTATCATACACGGCTTGCAGCCCTTTCGCAACCGAACAGGGATGCTGTCGTTTACAGGCAGGATGATAGTGTGGAGGCACGGGTTCCCGAAGCATTACCCGTGGAACGGCATAACATCACGCAGGCTCTGTTCGAGGTAGAGCGAGGATCCAATAGGTTTGCGACCCTGCCTCTGGCCCTGGCGGTGGTTGCCAGATGTTGTCATCGACCCCGGCGCAGGCCCCTCGAGAGATCTTCCGGGTGATGCTGGAGTCAGGCCTTGCTGCTGGAACTGCGCCTGGAGCGGGCAGTGGAGTGATGCGGGCGAGGAGCTCGAGCCTCCGCGCCGAGGCCATCGCGCGGGCTTACCTGGTCGCCAACCAGGACCAGCACGGCTTCACGGGCAAGCAGCTTCGGCTCTTGCTGCGCGACCGCTTCACCGGCAGCGAGCGCGTGGGCGAGGTGCTGCGGGGGGAGAGGCGCGAGGTCTCGGCCCGGCCTATCCTCGGAATGAAAGCCATGGAATTTCATTCCAGCAGGACAGCCTCCCCCCCCCCCCTCGAAGAGGGACCCGCTCGACGAATCCAGGGGGAGGGTGACACTCGATGCAACAATGCCTGGCCGGTTTTCTTGGCGCCCATCGACGACTGCTCTCCCTCACCTTGCTGCTCACCTTGCTCGCCTGTGGCGGAACGAGCGAATCGGGACCCGGCCTTCCCAACCCGAGCGCAGTGGCTCCCTCGCTGTCTGAGCTTGCGGTCGAGGATCTCTCGGCTAGAGGCGACAAGGTTTCGCTCTGCCATCATGCCGCAAATGGCTCTCACCACATCATTGAAATCAGCCAGAATGCCGTGCAAGCGCATCTCAATCACGGCGACAGCCCGCTCCCCTGCCCGGGTGGGGGGACGACCGGAGGAGACACAGGTGGAACAACGGCTGGCGACACGGGTGGGACCACGACGGGAGATGCGGGAGGCAGCACCGGGAGCGACACGGGCGGAACCACTGCGGGCGATACCGGTGGCACGACGGGCGGAACCGATACGGGTGGCGGCACCGATGGTGGAGCCAGCTCGGGAACCACGGGCGGAAGCTCGGGCGGCGGCTCGACCGGGTCTTATCCCGAAATCCCCAGCCTGGAGGTCGACCTTGCCTCCTCCACCGCCTTCCTCTACACCGGCGAGAACGCCGTCCAGGTGGGAGTCGCCCCCGGAGCCATCGCTCCCGACCGGGTGTGCGTGCTGCGCGGCAAGGTGCTCGACCCCGAGGGCCAACCTCTGCCCGGGGTCACCGTGGCGGCGCTGAACGCGCCCCGGTACGGCACCACCCTCACCGGCGCCACGGGCGAATACGACTTCGCCATTTCCGGCGGGACCGTGGCCATCCTGACCTTCACCCAGAGTGGCCGCCTCCCGGCCCAGCGCAGCGTGACCGCCCCCATGCTCGACTACGCCTTTGTGGACGACGTGGCCCTGGTGCAGCGCGTGAGCGCTTCGACCGTGGTCAACCTCAACGATGCCGGCGCCAAGCTCGCCCGGGGCCCGGTCGAGACCGACCAGGACGGAACGCGCCGCTCCACCCTCATCATCCCGCCCGGTGTCACCGCCCAGATGCGGCTGCCCGACGGCACCCCCCAGGCCATCTCGGGCCTGACCATCTCGCAAACGGAATACACCGTCGGCGCTCTCCCTCGCGAGACGACGCCAGCTCAGCTGCCGATCAACACCGCCCCCACGCTCTGCTACGAGCTGACCGTGGCTGAGGCCGAATCGCTCCAGGCCACCGTCGAGTTCAGCCAGAGCGTCTATCACTACAACGAGAACTTCCTTCAGAACCCTGTCGGCACGCGCGTTCCCTCGGGCTACCTCGATCGCGCCCGGGGCGCCTGGGTTCCCTCTGACGACGGCCTGGTGATCGGCATCGTGGCCACCGACGGCGGGGCGGCCACGGTGGACACCAACGGCGACGGCGCGGCCGAGTCCAGCGCTTCCCTCGAGGCACTCGGCTTCACGCCCGAGGAGCTCACGCTGCTGGCCCAGCTCTACGCGCCCGGTCAGAGCCTGTGGCGCGTGCCCTTACCCCACCTTTCCACCTGGGACTTTAACCGGTCAGACGCTCCTCCGCCTGACGCCGAGCCGCCTCAGACCATCGACCGCAGCGACGACGAGCGCCGCTGCACCTGCCGCGATTGCGACGACGGCTCGCCGGCCGACCAGCTCAGTAAACACCGCATCGCGCCCCCCGGCTCGCCCGCCAACCTCAACTACTCCAGCGACCGCTCCCCCGGACGCAAAGGCCAGAATACCGTGGCCGCCCGCCTCTCCGGGGAGAGCTTCCCGGCCTCGGTGGAGACCATGCAGGTCGAGCTCGAGGTGGCCGGGCGGCGCATTGTGGAGAAGTTTCCTCCGGGCGCCAACCTCGAATACAAGCACCTCTGGGACGGCAAGGACGCCTACGGCCGCACCGTGCAGGGAATGGTGCGGGCCCGCTACCGGGTGGGCTACATCTACCCGACCTTCTACACCACGCCGAGCAACACCAGGCCGCGCAACTTCGGCTTTTTCTCCAACCAGCCGCTGCCTGGCAACGTGCGCACCGGACTCAAGTTCCCGATGTACTCGGGCTGGGTGAACGTCACGCTGGGCACCTACGATGTGCGCTCGCTGGGCCTGGGAGGCTTCTCGCTCGACCCGGTGCACTTCTACAGCCCCACCCAGCGCGCCGTCTACCTCGGCAGCGGCGGCCAGCAGGGCGTGGACGGGCTGGGTCTGGTGCTCAAGCGCGTGGCTGGCGGGGGAAGCTCGCTGGCCGACAACGTGTCCTCCGACCAGATCCGCTTCTCTTTCGACAGCACCTTCGCCACCGGCGGCAACCTGGGCAGCGTGGTGGTGGGCCCCGACGGCGCCCTTTACGTGGCCGACTATGCAGTCCACAAGATTCGCCGGGTGGATCGGGCCACGGGCAACGTGACCACCATCGCCGGCACCACCGTGGGCTACTCGGGCGACGGCGGTCCGGCCACCAGCGCCCGCCTCTCCTTCCCGGGCCGCATGGCCGTAGGCCCCGACGGAAGCCTTTACGTGCTCGACAACGGCGGCGGCACCCAGTGGTCGATGGTGCGGCGCATCGCTCCTGACGGCACCATCTCCACCGTGGCCGGCACGACCACCCGCTCGTTCAGTGGCGATGGAGGTCCGGCCACCAGCGCCACCTTCCGCAACCTCAGCGACCTGGCGGTGGACGCCAATGGCACGCTCTATCTCGTCGACGCCGGCAATCATCGCATTCGCATGGTGACCCCCGACGGGCGGGTGGCCACCATCGCCGGCAACGGGTTCGGAGTGGGCAGCCTGGCCGACGGCGTGAGCGCCGCCCAGGCCCGGTTGGACAACCCGTCCAGCCTGTGCCTGGCACCGGATGGCACCCTCATCTACTCGACCATCCTGGGCACCAACAAGATCCGGCGCATTCGCGGCGACGGCACCGTGGAGACCCTGGCTGGCACCGGCCCGGGCGGCTACACCGGCGATGGCGGACCGGCCGTGAATGCGCTGTTGTCCAACCCCACCGCCCTGGCCGTCAAGGACGGCCGCATCTACTTTGCCCAGGACCACTTTGCGGGCAACCTGGTGCGGGCTTCCCTCATCCGCGCCATCGAGCCGGACGGGCGCATCAGCCTGGTGGCGGGAATGCCGGGCGAGTTCATCGCCGACAAAAGCGACATCGACAACCTGGCCGTCAAGTCCGCCGTGGGCGCCGTCTACTCCATCGAGGACGGCCTCGACGGCCGCCTCCTCTTCACCTGCGCCTTCAGCAGCGGCAGTGCCGTGGCCGGCGGGCTGGTCTTCTCGCTCGAGCAGGCCCAGCCCGGCTTCAACCTGACCGACCAGCTCATCCCCAGCCGCGACGGCTCGGAGCTGTGGCGCTTTTCTGGCTCGGGCCGGCACCTGGAGACCTACAGCGCCCTGACCGGCGAGCTGCTCTATTCCTTCGGCTACGACGCCGAGGGAAGGCTCTCGTTCTTCACCGACTCGGATGCCAACACGACCGTGGTGGAGCGCGACGCCGGCGGACACCCCTCGGCCATCGTGGGGCCCTTCGGCCAGCGCACCGTGCTGACCACCAACTCGGATGGCTACGTCACCGCCGTCACCACGCCCGGCGCTCGGGTGACCCGGATGAGCTTCTCCTCGGACGGCTTGCTGCAGGAGGTGATCGACCCCAACGGCAATCCATCCACGATGGAGTATGAGAGCGACGGACTCTTGAAACGCTCGACCGACCCCACCGGCAACGGTGTGACGATGAGCCGGCAGTTGCTCGAAGACGGGTTTGAGACCACCTTGACCACCAGCATGGGGCGCACCTCGAAGTCGCGCATCGTGCACGGGGTGAACGGCGATACGGTGGAGATCACCACCGC
>QWHO01000798.1 GCA_021404945.1 bacterium CPR1 | reverse complement strand
GGCAAGGCGCCGCGGTGGACCGCCGATGAAGCGCTCTGGATGGAGGGCGTAGGCTTCCAGCTGACGCGAGTGCCTGGCTTCGAGGATCGCGTCCGCGCGGCAGTGGTGAGCATCAGCCGGGGTCAGGAAGAGGATCCCTGAGTGCCGATGCTCGTTGTTGTACCAGGAGAAGAACGGAGAGCAGAAGGCCTGGGCGTCCTCGATGCTTCCGAACCGCCCGGGGAAACCCGGGTGGTACTTGAGAGTCTTGAACTGGCTCTCGCTGAACGGGTTGTCGTCGCTGACGTGAGGGCGGCTGTGGCTCTGCGTGATGCCGAGCTTGGCCATGAGCCCCACGGTCGGTTGGGCGATCATCGGCGAGCCACGGTCGGCGTGGATCGTAAGCTGTCCAGGTTCTACGCCCTGCTTCTCGCAGGTTTCCCGGATGAGCTGGGTGGCCAGTTCGCCGGATTCCCGGTCCGCCAGCATCCAGCCCACCGCGTAGCGGCTGAAGATGTCCAGGATGACGTAGAGGTAGTAGTAGACGAACTTCGCAGCCCCGCGGAGCTTGGTGATGTCCCAGCTCCACACCTGGTTGGGCGCGGTGGCCACGAGCTCGGGCTTCTTATACTCGGGATGGCGACGCTGGTTGCGGCGCTCCCGGACCTCGTCGTTCTCGGCCAGGACGCGGTAGAACGTCCTGAGCGAGGCCAGGTAGATCCCTTCGTCGAGCAGCGTGTGGTGCGCCTCGGCCGGGGACCGGTCGACGAACCGCTCGCTGTGCAAGTGGTCGAGTATTGCCTGCTTCTCCTCGGGCGCGAGCGCGCGAGGGTTAGCCGCCCTGGTAGCCGGCTTAGGCTCAGGAGCCTCCGGTGGCGCGATGGCTCGGTAGTAGGAGGCCCGGGGCAACCCGACCACCTCGCAACCTGCCTCGACCCCCAGCTGAGGCGCCAGCTCCACCCCGAAGAGCTCGCAGAGTTTTTTTTGCACCTGGATGACCAGCTCGGCCTGGTCGAGCCGGCGCTGCAGGCGGGCACAGTCAGCCTCCAGCTCCCTCAGGCGCCTGGCTTCGGGAGACTTCGGCCTGGCCCCCCGGGTCTTGGGCTCGAGACCCGCCAGCTGGCCGGCAGCGCGCTGCTTGCGCCACGTGCTCAGGTGGGACGAGTAGAGGCCCTCGCGGCGCAGGAAGGCGCCGAGTTCACCGGGCAGCATTTTGTCGGTCTTCTCGAGGATGCTCAGCTTGTACTTGGCGCTCATCTGGCGACGAGTCGCCTTCTTGGGCTTCACCTCCGGGTCCGGGATGGACGCGCCGTTCAGGGATGACGCGCCGAGCTTCTGGAAGAGTCGTTGATCCTGGTTCATGAGTTGAGTCTCTTTCTCCACCCTCTTGAATCACGGTCAAGTTCTCGTCCGACCTGGTGGGACCCTGCGCGCGAAGCGCGCGCGCTGGTGGTGGGTTTCGACTCCGGGCCCCGGTGCTCGCGCACCCGGGCCCTCCGCTCTCCCCACCACCAGCGCGGGGTGGGCGAGAGCTCTACACTAATTCCAGGGTCTCACCGTGTCTCACCCCATCTT
>QWHO01000433.1 GCA_021404945.1 bacterium CPR1 | reverse complement strand
GAGTGACCTGCCCGACGCTATTGAGTCCACCCGGGTAGACGCGCATGGCTACCTGCGCGTGAACGACGAGCCCTTCTTCCCGGTCTACTTCAGCCCCCACATCGGCACGCTCAAGGAGGTCAACTATCCGCCGAAGGGCCTGAACCTGACCGACCCGGCGCTGAAGGGCGAGCCGCTCGAGCCGCTCATCCAGGGCGCTCGTACTGACCCCAGCTTTTTTCAGTACGAGCTGGGCGAAGGCGAGATGAACCTGCAGGGCCCGGGCTGGCTCTTGCGTCTGGGCAAGCTGAAGCAGGCCATCGCCACCATCAAGTCCCTCGACCCCGACCACGTCGTCAACGGTCCAAGCTCCTGGCTGGTCGGCCATCCGCGCCACCAGCAGGATATGCAGGCCTTCCTTCCCTACTGGGACGCCATCGGGGTCGAGACCAGCTTCGAGGAGTTCCCCCGGGTCACTCAAGACCCGCGCCATCCCTGCGCCGTGCTGGCCGGACTGGAGGCCTATTTCTACCAGCCGCTCGAGGTGCTGCGCTGGCGCGCTTACCAGAGCGTCATCCACGGCTGCGCCGGGGTCGGGCTCTGCCCCTCGGGCATGCTGCAAGCGAGGCCCGACATGGTCAGCTTTCTGCGCGGGTTGAACGGGGAGTTCCGCGGCCTGGGACCGATCCTGGCCGGGGGCGAGCCGGTGGAAGTCGCCTGGCCCCCGGGCTTCGTGGGGCTGGCCCGCCGCCACCAGGGCACGCTCACTCTGGTAGCGGCCCGCGACGGAACCGGCCAGGGGCCGGTGACGCTCGAGCTACCCTTTCCTCAGCCGGTGAGGGTGCGCTTTGAAGGCCGCCAGTTGACCAGCCTCAAGGACGTCTTTGCCCACCCGCACGAGGTTCACGTCTACGAGCTGAAGGACGCCGCTAACTGACGCAAGAAAGCCGGGCCGCTTTGAAGATTCTGCACGTCATCACCCGCCTGGTGCACGGTGGGGCCCAGCTCAACACCGTCATGTGCTGCGCCGAGCAGGCCCGGCGCGGACACCAGGTAACGCTGATGACAGGCACAGAGACCGGGCCCGAGGGCAGCCTGCTCGAGCATGCCCGCCAGCAAGGCTTTCGCCTGATCGAGCTACCCTCCATGGTGCGCCGGCTGCATCCGGTACTGGACGCGCTGGCCCTGCTCGAAATCTACCGCCTGCTGGGCGAAGGGTTTGACGTGGTGCACACCCACACGTCCAAGGCCGGCATCCTGGGGCGAGCGGCGGCGCGCTTGCGTCGGGTGCCGGTGGTGGTGCACACGCCCCACGGGCACATTTTCCACGGCTACTTCAACCCCGCCAAAGAGCGATTCTTCCTGCTGCTCGAGCGGGCGGCGGCTCGCCTGTGCCACTGTCAGGTCATGCTGACGCAGGGCGACCTCAATGATCACCTCGCCGCCCGCATCGGGCCCGAGGAGCACTTCCTGGTGATTCCCAGCGGCGTGGACCTGAATGATTTTGCTCCTGGGCCCCAGACCCCCGAAGCACTCGGGTTGCCGCCCGACCGCCTGCTCGTTGGGACGGTGCTGCGACTGGTACCCGTCAAGGGCATCTTCGACCTGCTCGATGCCTTTGCACTGGTCAGCAGGCGCTTTCCCGACTGTCACCTGGCGGTGGCCGGCGACGGGCCGCTGCGGGCCGAATTCGAGGAGCGGGTCCGCGCGCTGGGTCTGGGCGACAAGATCACTCTGCTGGGGCACCTGCAACCGGTCGCCCCGTTCCTGCGCACGCTGAAGCTCTTCGTGCTGCCCTCCCACAACGAGGGGATGGGGCGAGCCGTAGTGGAGGCCATGGCTGTGGGGCTGCCGGTGCTGGCCACCCGCATCGGCGGCCTGCCCGACCTGGTGGAGGAGGGGGCCAACGGCCGGCTGGTTGCGCCCAAGAGCCCGGACGAACTGGCCCGCGCCTGGTCGGAGATGCTGGCTTCTCCCGAGCAACTCACCGCCATGGGGCAGGCTTCCCTTCGGCGGGCCCACGCCTTCTCGGCCGAGGTCATGTACGACCGCCTGGAACGGCTCTACGATACCCTCCAGCAACGCTACGTTAAAGCCTTGTGAACATTCCAATTGGCGGCAGGGATAGCGACGGCGACCTCAAACCTTCTCGATGAGTACTTTGAAAGGACCTGGTCCATGCGCTTTCTCAACACAGTAGCGATCGTCGTGGCGCTGACTGTTCTGGCAGTGGCTGCCGGCGCTCCCCAACCCATCGTGGACTCGAGCAACGGGTTCTCGGTGACGCCGGTGGAGGGCTGGGCCCGTATGAAGCCGGACGACCGCATGCCCTACGTCCGGCTCAAGCTGCAGAGCATCCAGTTCCCCGGCAACCCCGATGCCGAGGGCCTGTTCTACGTGGACATCTTCGAGGGCAAAGACGCTGACCTCGATGTCTGGATCAAACGGATGCGCCAGTTCGTCAACAGCGAGATGAAGGGCAAGGTGCTGGTGGACGACAAGCTCACCATCAACGGCTACCCGGCCCACAAGCTCATGTACACCGGGGTCGCCAAAGGTTATACCGAGCGAGACGACGGCTACTTCCGCCTCGCCATCATGGTCGAAAAGCAGCTCTACGTGGTGCACGGCGTGGCCACCCAGGAGAACTTCGACCAGCACTGGGAGGACATCCGCACCATGGCGGGCACCTTCAAGCTGCACAAGAGCAAAGAGGGGAACCCGCAATGAAGAAGCTCCATCAGGCCATCAGCAGCACGCTCATCGCCGGGCTCTTGACCCTCTCGATGCCGACCGCCTGGGCCGCCTCCGGCCCCTCGCTGGAAGTTTCGGTGCTGCAGGGCACCGTGCTGGAGAAGACGACCAGCTCGGAGTGGCGCCCGGTCGAGCCGGTCGTGCCGGCCGCCGGCACCTGGATCCAGACCGAGCAGAACGCGGCGGCCGTCATCACTTTCCCCGAGCAGGTTCGCTTCCGGCTCAGCGAAGGCACCCGCCTGCAGGTCTCCTCGATCGAGGCCGGCAAGCTGAAGTACCGGGTCGAGGCCGGGCGCGTATTCGTCACCATTCCCGGGGAGACCGCGGTGAGCATCGACGGGCCCCACTCGATGGTTCAGGCTCGCTCGGGCTCTTTTGTGCTCGACGTCAGCAATCCCAATGCCAAGCTGCGGGTTCTGGCCGGGAACGCCCAGTTGAGCGCCCGCCAGGTCAGCCTGCCGCGACTTGCTTCCCTCCCGGCCATCGCCTCGCTGGTGGTGCCGGCCGGTTTCGAGGCGCTGGCACTGGAGGAGCCGGGCGAAGCCCCCGAGGTGAGTTCGGACGAGCCGCTCGAGGTGGCCGCCAACGAGCCGCCCCAGCAGAACCCGGGCCAGAGCCCGGGCAGCACCAACTACAACCCGGGCGGCCAGTATGGGGACTTCAGCACTTCTGCCGGCCAGGACGAGGTGAAGCAAGACGCCAACAACGTGGTGCCCTGGGAGCCGACCACGACCACCACCGGTACCGGTGGTGGTGGCGGGGGCAGCCCGCTGCTGCTGCTCGGTGGGCTCGGAGGCCTGGGCGTGCTGGTAGCCCTGATCGGTACCGGCGGAAGCGGCGATAGCGGCACGCCACCCGGCCCCTATGTGGCTCCACCCCCCGGTCTGTAGACCGACCGGCTCTTAATAGAAAAACCGCTCTCTGGAGCGGTTTTTCTATTAACCACCACTAATGGACACGACACACACGATCGAAAATCCTGCTCGAGGTTGGCTGAGCCTGGGATGCGCGCTGGCCACGCTGGCCGTGGTGCTGGGCTCGCTCTGGGTCTATCCCGGTCCCTTCATCGTGCGCCCTTATCCGGGCCCGGCCGTGGCCGCGGGAGGGGCCCTGACCCTGCTGGCGGCGCTGGCGGTCTTCGTGATCCCCATGCCGTCGCGCAGCCGGCCGGCCCTGCTCGTAGCCGGAGCCTTCACCCTGTGGTGGGCGCTCTCGGCCCAGAACAGCCTGGACGCCTTCCGCTCCCACTCCTCGCTGGCCGCCCAGGTGGGGGCGCTCTCAGTCATGCTGCTCGTCGTGCTTTCGGTGCGGCGCTCGCAAGACTGGCGGCTGCTGGCGCACGCGCTGGTGGGCGGGGCCACGCTGACCTCGCTCTACTACTATGCCGCCTGGGCCTGGTGGGTCTCGCTCAAGACCACCAGCTTCGACTACGCTCCCCTGATGGCCACCTTCTCCGAGCCGAACAGCTTCAGCCTGGTGCCCCTGGCCGGGAGCCTGCTCTGTCTGGGGCTGCTTCTATCGGCCCGACTGGCCCGCCAGCAGCTGTTCTTATTGGTGCAACTCTGCCTGCTGCTCGCAGCTCTGCTCATGAGCGGCTCGCGAGCCTCTCTGTTGGCGCTGCTGGCCGGCATCTTGACTTTCGGCTGGAATTTCGTCAGCCGGGCCGCCACCAGTGATCGCAAACGCAGCCAGAAGGCAACGGGCCTTGCCCTGGTGGTGGGGCTTCCCATGGCGGCGGCGACCGGATTGCTCTTGATGACCGGCTGGCTGGCTCCCTCGGTCGGCCGCGTGCACAGCCTGATTTCGGGCAGCGATACCGCCAGCGTCCTGATGCGCCAGGACGTGCTGGCTTACGGACTCAAGACGACCCTGAAGCGTCCGCTGCTGGGCAGCGGGCCGGGCACCTTTGCGCTGGCCTACCAGGAAACGCGCCCCTTCCGCCCCGAGTTCGGCAGCAACCAGTTCGTCTTTCTGGCCCACAACGACTTCGTGGAGATCGCGGTCGAGTCGGGCCTGGTCGGCTTCACCCTGTGGCTGGCTCTGCTCTTCATCACGGTGGGTCGGGCGGCCAAATTCTGCCGCCACGGCGCCCTGCCGTCCGAAGCTGCCGCTGCCGCCGCCGCCATTGTGGCTCTGGCGGTCTATTCGGGCCTCAACTTCGCGGTCAACCTGCCCGCGCTGCTGTTCTGGTGGTTTGCCATGATGGGATTAGCGGTAGCCATCCCGGTGGAGCGCCATCCCGAGCCGCTGGGCCTCCCCCTGCGAGCCGCTCTGGCGCTCGTTCTGGCCGTGGCCGGGCTGTTGACCCTCAGCTTCGGGCTGCGCGCGACCCAGGCCAACCGCCTCCTGGCCGAGGCGGTCAAGCTCGAGGAGGCGATGCACTGGGAGGAGGCTCTGACCCGAATCGACCGGGCCGTTGGCCTGCAGCCCTCGCGGACCGAGCTTCTGGTTGCTCGCGCCCGCCTGCGCCAGAACCTGCAGCTTATCAATGGGACCTGGTGCAGGCCATGAAGCTCAGCCCCCGCGCCCAGGAGGTGGTGGCCGCCTACGTCGGCTACCTGCGCGCCCGAAACGAGCTGCCTCACGCCGAGAGGGTATTGCTGGTCGCCCACGAGGTGATCGGCTACCAGGACTGGATTCTACGCGACCTTCTGGCGGTGCAACTGCTGCAAGACCGCACCGACGAAGCGGCCTCCACCCTGCGCGAGCTGTGCCTTCGTTACCCGGGGGACAATAGGAAGAACCTCGTCTTGCTGCTGGCCAGCATGGAGCAGAGCACCCCCGGCCAGGCGGTTGCTCTGCTCGAAGAGTGGGCCAACGACCCGGCCAGCCAGGAGCTGAGCCTCGAGCTAGCCAGCGGAGCCGGCGACGAGCTGCTCAAGAAAGACCAGGGCCGCACGGCGGACTCGTTTTTTCGCTTCCTCCAGGCCCAGAAGCCCGAGCAGTT